>JBEPXK010000251.1:0-6053 GCA_041641915.1 Planctomycetota bacterium | reverse complement strand
CCCGCCCAATCGACCGCGTCGACCGGCATGCCCGCGTCGAGACGTTGCGCCACCGAGCCGCGTTCGTTTTCGCGGTAATAGAGCGCGCTGTTCTGGTAGTCGAAGCTCAGGTCGAAATGCTCGAGGATCGGCGCACCGAGCACCTCGCTATGACTGCGGCCGGCCTCGGCCGTGTACTGCACCTGGACATCGTTCAGGGTCTGACCGAAGACGGTGACGCGCCGCGCCGTGGCGGTGGCCATGCTGCCGCCGCCGACCGCGCCCTGATGGCCCATGCCCGGTCCGTCATGAACGGTGAAGACATCCGCATGCGCCTCGACGACCGCGGCCGGGAGATAGAACGGCCTGGTGGCAGCGGTGTCGAGCAGACACGATCGGGTGAGCGCCTTGCCGAAGCGCACGGGCAGGTAGGGGCGGCTCCCCCGGATCGTCAGCGCGGCTTTGGTGGCACCATCCGGCGGTTGCCACGACGAACGTTTATGGAACACGATCGCCGGCGCGGCGTAGTCGATGGTGAAGGGCAGGGCCGCGAACACATCGGCTCCGAGCACACCGCCGACCTCCACACCAAGCATGTCCGAAAACCGCGCCAGATCGTTCGAGATGAGCTGGTGATCGGTGAAGACCATGGCTCCCAGGCGCATCTCATCGACCTTGTGCACCGGCACCACGCTCTGGCCGCCGACGCCGCTCAGACGCGCATGGCCGGTGGTCGGCAAGGTGAGCACCGTGGCGTTGGCCATGGTCATCTGCCCACCGGTATCGACCAGGAAATGCCCGGAGCCATGGCCCGGAAAATCGACCGCGACCACCAGCAGATGGCCGGCGCGCAGCAGGGGCACGCGGACAGAATCAGCACCGTCGGGAAAGCGGACGGCGGCGGCGAGACTCGCGCAGGTCAGCAGGCAGATGAAGATGCGACGGAGAACGAGGTACATGAGACAGGCTCCTGGCCGGGTGCTTGACGAAAAACCGAACTGCGAGGCGCTGACCCGCATGATGTCCCGGGTCGGCTGGGGAAGCGCCCCGTTGGGATTCCCCCGACGGGGGGAGGCGGATCGCACCGACCGCCGATTCACGCGATCTCTGCATCAGACACCACCGGCTTTGGGATACCCCGCCAGGCCCGGCCTGGGGATGGGCAAGCGGAGCCGGGCCACTAGTATGAGCCGCTGCCATGGTCCGCTGTCTCGCTCTTGTGCTCTGCGCCGGCTGCTGCGTCGCCGCCAGCCCCGGGCTGCCGTACGCCCCGCGGCCGGGCGGCACGCCGTTGTGGTGGCTGAACTGGCACAACGATCATGGCGGACTCGGCTACAACCGCGACGATTACCGCTCGACCCAGGTCTCCGTCGCCGGCTTGCCGTGCGCCGATTGGGTCGCCGCCGCCGACTACAGCATCCTCACCCGCCGCGGCCCATCGCGCGATCGCCCCGACCCGCCCGGCACCGAGGGCCGGATCGACCAGCTGACCCTCACGCTCGGACCCAGCTTCACCCGCCGCAGCGACGACCGCCGCTGGCGCAGCCGCTGGCAGCTCGGCACGGGGCTGCGCATCACCGATCGACTCGAAGGCGAGAGCCTGCAGAACAACTGGCACCGCACGTACGGCGCGAGCACCGTCCATCTCGATTACGAGACCACCGAACGGGTCGACGGCCTGGTCTGGGCCGGCACCGAGATCGAACGCGCATGGGGCGCAGGCCGTTACCGCCACGGGCTCTGGGCCCAGGCGCAGGCGCTGGTCACCACCGACGGCCAGACCGATGCCACCTTCGCGCTGCACGCCTTCCTCGCCGGACGACGATGGCAGGGTTGGACCGGCCTGCGCTACGAGCATCGCGCCGGCTACGTCGACCCGACGATGATCAACGCCACCCGCCACGAACGCGGCACGCATCTGGTGCTCGGCACGGCTCTCGGTCCGATGCATTACGAGGCGGCCCGCATTCTCGACAACCAGGCTGGATTCATGCGCGTGGGTTTCTCGCTGCAGCCCGGCCGGACCCAGACGGCGATCAGTCCGGACGCGGTCGCGCTGCAGGTGGGCGCGATCCTCGACGCCTTCGCGCTGCAGACCCAGGCCCGCTGGGCTCCGCGCCGCCTCGCCACCGCCCTCGGCGAAAAAACCATCGTGACCCTCGCACTCGATTTCCGGGCCGGCCGGGTTGACGGCGATCGTCTTGCCCGGGCCGAGATCTACGCCTATCAGGCCACCGTCGGGGTCGACCTGAATCGTCGCCTCGCCGACACCGGGTTCTGGAGCCACGTCGATCCGTTCCTCACCGCCAGCGTCGGGTGGCGGCGCGAAGGGGTCGAGGACCTCGAACGTGGCCGGCAGAGCGGCGACCCGCAGAGCGACCGGGTTGTCGGCCTGCTCGATCTCGGGGTACGACTGCGCATGACCCCGATCGCCGCCGAGCTCGACAGCTCGCTGTTCGTCGCCGGCAGCGCGTGGGCCCCGGTGAGCGCGGCCACCGGCAATTGGCGTGGCCGCTCGTTCCGCTACCAGGAACCCGGCATCGCGTTGCTCAGCGGAGTCTCGTTCCGCTTCGATCTCTGAGCCACCGGAACCGACGCCGACGCGCCTCACCCCCCGCCGTCGAGAACCTTGCGCAGCGCCTCGGCGAGATCATCGAGCTGGTAGGGTTTCTGGATGTATCCGACCGCGCCCTCGTCGAGCATCTGCCGCGTCTCGCCCTCGGTGGAAAAGCCCGAGGAGACGATGACCGCGACCGTGGGATCGATCTCCCGCAGCCGTCGGAAGGTCTCCAGCCCGCCCATTCCCGGCATGACCACGTCGAGCAGGACCACGCTGATCGCGCCGCGACGAGCGGTGAATTCCTTGACCCCGACCTCGCCGTTCTCGGCGAGGTGAACCTCGTAGCCGAGACGCCCGAGCATGCGCTCCAGGATCAGCCGGATGATCGGCTCGTCCTCGACCACCAGCACACATCCGGAAGCAGGGGCGGTCACCTCCGCCGTGGTCTCAGGCGCGATCGCGTCCCGGGCGCAGAGGGGAAGATGGATGGTGAATCGCGAGCCCTCTCCCGGGCGGGAATCGACCGAGATCCCACCGCCGTGATCATGCAGGGTGCCGGAAGCCGCTGCCAATCCCAGACCGGTGCCCTCGCCGAGCGCCTTGGTGGTGAAGAACGGATCGAAGACCTGGGCCAGGGTCTCCGGATCCATGCCCGAACCGGTATCGCTGACCGTCAGCCAGGCGTAGGTGCCCGGCGCCAGGGTGCAGCCGTCGCTGGCGAGCGTCGGCTCGAGTAGCCGCTGCTCGCCGCTGGCGATCGTCAGCACCCCGCCACCAGACATCGCATCGCGCGCGTTGACGGCGAGATTCAACACCGCGCTGGCCAACTGAGCCGGATCGCCCTCGACGGGCAATTCCGCTTCGACGAGCTGAGAACAGATCTCGATGTTCGGATCGATGGTCCGCGACAGGATCGCGATGCTCTCGCGCGCGAGACGGTTGAGGTCGACCACGTCGTGCTGCAGCACACCCTGACGCGAGAAGGCGAGCAGCTGGCGCGTGAGGATGCCAGCCCGCTGGCCGGCATCGATGATCCGGGTGGCGAAGGCGCGGATCTCCTCGTCGGCGACAGCGCTCGACTGGATGACCTCGGCGCAACCGACCACCCCCATCAGGATATTGTTGAAATCGTGGGCCACACCGCTGGCGAGTTGACCGATGGCGCCGAGCCGCTCCGAGCGCAACAGCTGCTGTTGGATGCTCTTGCGCTCGCGCACCTCCTCCTCGAGATCGCGGGTCCGTTCGCGGACGCGTTGCTCCAGCTGTTCGTTGAGCTCGGCGAGCCGGTCGGTGACACGTCGCAGCTCGGTGATGTCATGCAACACCGCGACCTGGAGTCGGGCGCCGCCATCCTCGGCCACGACCTGCGAGATCTCGAACCGGCGCTGCTCGCCCGCCGCAGAGGTGTGCACCCGCTCGCTGGTATCCCCCGGACGCGTTTCGTCGTCGCTGCCCAGATCGCGGCGACTGAGACCATCGTCGCGACCGAAGAACTGCCGATAGGCGGTATTGACCCAGATCGGATCGCCGTCCTCTGCGTAGACCACCACCGGATCGCCCAACGCGTCGAGGATCTGGCGATAGCGCAACTCGACCGCCACCGCTTCGCGCCGGGCCGCATCGATATCTTCGGCCTGGGCGGCGATACGCTGCTGCAGCCGCACCCGGCGCTGGGCCAGAGCCCCGACCGTGGCCAGCGCGCTGCCGAGCGCGATCACGGCCGTGGCGATCGCGGCGTAGAGTGGCCATGTGCTCGCCGGTTGGGACAGCGCCACCACCCGCCAGGCCAGCGGCATGCCCAGCGGCACCGCTTCGGCGCGCTCGGTGCCCAGCCGGAACGACGCCGCACCGGCGGGCACGCCGTCCGGCCCCACATCCAGTTCGCGGATCAGATCCTCGGGCCATTGACGCGTGGCGCGGATCTCCTCCCAGGCCTCCGGCGGCAGGGAACCGAGGCTGGCGAAACGCAGCCGGGGATCGCTCGCCGCGAAGACGATGCCGCGCTCGTCGATCAGCGCCAGACGCACGGTCCCGGCCGCGCGACGCAGGCGCTGCCGGATCGGCGCGATGCCCGATTTCATCGCCACCACGCCCCGGATCGAGCCTTCGGCATCGCGCACCGGAGCGCCGAAGTACAGCCCCATCTCGCCGGTGGTGGCGCCGAGCGCGAGGAACACGGCCACCTCGCCAGCCAGGGCCCGGTTGAAATACGGACGGTAGCTGAAGCGGAAACCGAGAAAACGATCGCGACGCGGATGATCGCAGCAGGCGATCACCAGCCCATCCGGATCGAGCAGATAGACCGCATTGGACGCACTGAGCGACCGGGCCGTGTCCAATACGCTCTGGCTGCTCCGGCTCAGGCCTGCGGAGCGTTCGCCGGTGAGCGCGGCCGCGAGCTCGGGCCGGCGCGCGAGTGCGACGATCTGCCGGCGGTGGCGTTCGAGCGCAAGGTCATCGATCTCGCGCGCCATGGTGCGCGCGTGGGTTCGCATCTGCGCACGCTGGCGTTGCCCGGTGATCCATCTGGCCACTGGCCAGGCGACCACCAGGACGAGCAGGCTGGCCATGATGACAGCCATCGGCGAGGGAATACGCGAACGCTCACCCACCATCGCGCCGTGCCACGCCGGCCGGAGAACGGCGCCCTCCGGTCGGCCTCCGGGCGTGCCGCCATCCGTCCTGCAGCAGGCCCGCCCTATTCATGGAGCCAGTTGACCTCGGCCTCGGCCTGGGCCTGGGCCTGGCGCTCGCGCGCCAGCCGCAGCCGCTGCTGCAGATCCCGGGCCAGGGCCTGGGGCCGTGGGCTTTCCGGTTGACGGAAATACGACTTGAGTGCGACAGCGACCTCGCCGCAATCGGAGAAACGCATGTCCGGTTCTCGCATCAGGCACCGGTCGATGATTCGCGCCAGGCTCTGCGGCACGAGCGGCTGGGCCCGCTTGATCCCCGGTGCCTGACAGCGTACCGCCTGGGACAGGATCTCGGCCTTGGTCCCGGTGAACGGCGACTGCTCGGAGAGGAGATACCAGGCGGTGACGCCGAGGGCGTAGACGTCGCTGGCAAAACTCGGCGGCTTGCCTTTGATCAACTCGGGGGCGAGGTAACTCGGCGTACCGCGCACCGGTCCCCGGCCAGTGCGCTTGAAGAAGGCGGTGCCGCCGGTCGAGCGGGCATTGCCGAAATCGATCAGCCGTAGTCGACCGTCGCCAGGCAGGAGGAAATTCTCGAGTTTGACATCGCCATGGATCACGCCGGTACCGTGGAGATGGGCCACCAGTGACGCTCCCGCCATCAGGCAGCCGATGCGGTCGAAGGCACGGCCGACATCGAGGAAGCGTCGCAGACTCCCACCTTCGATCAGCTGCATCGAGAAACACGGGCGGTCCTGTACGCTACCATCGGTGAACAGGCGGGGGAAACCCGGATGGTCGAGGCCACCAAGGATGGCTATCTCCTTGGCGAAGGCTTTGACCACCTCCTTGTTCGCCGCCGCTCGCTGGGTGAGCACCTT
>JBEPXK010000250.1:0-6056 GCA_041641915.1 Planctomycetota bacterium | reverse complement strand
GGTGGTTTTCTGCAAAAATGGGCCGTAGGCCCGCAGAAAACGCGGCCGGAGGCCGCGAACCCCGACCGAGGCCGTGGGGGTATGCGCCGAAGGCGCGAGGGGGCAGCGCCCCCTCTGAAAGAAGCGGCCCATTTGCGGCGAAGACCAGCCCTCGGTCGGCCGATCCGTGTTGCAACCGCCCTTGTCGTGCGAAGGTGCTGCGCGAGCTCTGAGGCAGCTGCACGTGGGGGAGGAGCCGCATGGCGCGTGAGCGGCGGGGGCAGTCAGGTGCCGGAGGCGCGGCGCTCGATGTTCAGCAGGGTGAAGAGTTCCTGGCGCGCGGCGGGATCGTCCATGAATGCGCCGTAGAGCTTCGAGGTGGTGGTGATCGCGCCGGGCTTCTTGACGCCACGGTAGCACATGCAGTAGTGCTGCGCCTCGACGATCACCGCCACGCCCTGCGGCTGGAGCGCCGACTGCAGCGCGTTGGCGATCTGCATCGTCAGCTTCTCCTGGATCTGCAGTCGACGGGCGTAGCCATCGACCACCCGGGCGATCTTGGACAGGCCGACCACCCGGCCGTTGGGGATATAGGCGACGTGGCAGCGGCCAACGAAGGGCACCATGTGGTGTTCGCAGTGGCTGTAGACCTCGATGTCGCTCATCAACACCAGCTGGTTGTAGCCTTCGGTGTCCTCGAAGGTGCGTTCGAGATAGCTCAGCGGGTCGATGGTGTAGCCGCTGAAGTAGTCCTGCATCGCCGCGATCACCCGCTGGGGGGTCCGGCGCAGACCCTCGCGGTCGGGGTCGTCACCGAGGTAGCGGATCAGGCCGCGGACATGTTCCATGGCCTCGGCGTGGGCGGGGTCGTCGGGATCGATCAGGCTCATGGCCGGATCGTGGCCGGGAACGCCGCGGAGCAACTCGGTTTTGCCATTGCTTGATCGCGCCCCGGCGGCGGGGTCAGGAGGGGGAGCGCTCGTAGATCGCGGCGATCTCGTCCGCGCTCAGGCTTTCGTCCTTGAACCCCGGTTCGACCTCGATGTAGCGGATCGCCATGCCGCGATATTCGCTCTCGCGCACGTTGACGATGTCGAGGTCGGTCATCTCCGCGAGGATGTAATCGAGGCTCAGGCCCTGTTCGACCAGTTCCTGCAGCCGCTGGACCTGCTCGAGCACGGCGACGTGGCCGCCCTGGCGGGTGCCGAAGATATAGGCCATGCCGGAGAGGTCGATCTCGTCGAGGTCCTCGGTATCGCCGAGCACCTGCTGCAGCTGGGGCTTGACCACGTGGTCAATGATGTAGCCGAGCAGCTCCTCATCGTTGGCGAAGCGGTCCGGATCGAGGAATTCGTTCATGTTTACCTCGCTATCCGCATCTTAGACCGGGGCCGGCAGGGCGAAAGGGAAGATCGATCCGGCTCGGCCTCGCCGTTTGCCCCCGGCCGCCGCACTCCAGGATCTGCCCATGGCCGGCAGTTACCGCCCCTATCGCCGCGATGACCCCCACGGCTACGCCATCGGCGTGTTCGCCTGCCTGGAGATGCTCGCACACGCCGCCAGGCCGCTCGCGGTGATCGTGCCCGGTTCGCCGCAGCCGAACGCTGGGCTCGAACGCATCCTCGCCCAGGCCGGCGAGCGCGCTCTGGAGGTGGTGCGTGGCGATCGCCTGCTGCGCCGGCTTTCGGGCAAGGACAACTGCCTGGCGGTGGGGGTCTACCGCAAGCAGGATCTGGCGCTGCGTGACGGCCGCGACCACCTGGTGCTGATCGAACCCGCGGATGCCGGCAACCTCGGCACCATCATGCGGACCATGCTCGGTTTCGGCGTGTGCGATCTGGCGCTGATCGGGTCGGCGGTGGATCACCATCATCCGCGTGCGGTGCGCTCGTCGATGGGTGCGTGTTTCCGCGTGCGGGTGCAGCGCTTCGCCGACTGGGCGGCCTACGATCGCGTGCATCCGCAGCTGGCGCGTTATCCACTGCTCAGCGACGCCGCCACGTCCTTGCGCGAACAGGTCTTCGCGACGCCCTGCAGCCTGATCCTCGGTAACGAGTCCTCTGGGCTGGATCCGAGCTGGCACGCGGTGGGTACCGCGCTGCGCATCGTCCACGAGCCGAGCATCGACTCGCTCAATCTCGCGCTGGCCGCGGGCATCGCGCTGTACGCGCTCGCCGGTCAGCGCGCCGGGTGAGCCGTCAGCGCGCTCCGGCCAGCAGTTCGCGCAGATGATCGGGATCACCGGTCGGCGCGAGGCAGGTGTGCCCGCGACACAACCGCGCCACGGGTTCGCCGGCCGGGTCGAGCGCGGCGCGTTCGGGATGGCCGGCGCGCAGACCTGCGGCCGTGCCGGGGTGGAAGGGGACGATCGTCGGCTGCGGCCCGGGTGGGGCCCAGGCGGTCTTGAGCAATGCGCGGGTGCGCGGGTCGCGTGGCGCGCCGACGATCACCAATTCGCCCGGATCGCTGAGCGCGCGCGCCAGGGCGCGGGCGAAGGCCGGTAGCGCGCGCGGCGAGGCGGCGAGGTCCGTTCCGTGGCTGGCGAGCACCTGCCGCACCCGCTCGCCCAGCGTTGGATCGCCGGTGATGCGATGCAGTCGGACCAGGGTATCGATCGCGAGCGAGGCGGCCGCGGGCTCGGCGCCATCGTGGCGTTCGCGGATTCGCCAGAGGACATCGTCCGCTTCACGGTCGCTGTCGAACCAGCCGCCGGTGGCCGGATCGGCGAAGCCGGAATCGAGCCCGCGTAGCAGGGCACGGGTGGCTTCGAGGTCACCCGGATTGCCGGTGGCCAGGAACAGGTCGAGGCGAGCGCGGGCCAGGGCAGCGTAGTCGACGGCCACGCCGCGACCGGTGGTGTGGCCGTCGGACCAGCAGCGCCACAGGCGCTCGCCATCGCGCAGATGGGTGTCGATGAAGGCCGCGGCGCGGCGGGCGTCGGCGAGCCATCCCTCTTCGTCGAGCAGCATCGCGGCGTCGACCAGGCCGGAGATCATCAGGCCGTTCCAGGCGGTGATGATCTTTGCGTCGCGATGGGGTGGCGGCCGCGAGCGCCGGGCCTGCTCGCAGCGCGCCTCGGCCACCCCGAGGCGGGCCAGGACCGCGTCCGGTTCGCGCCCCAGTTCCGCTGCCACCGCCGTTGCTTCGCGCGCGTGATGGAGCACGTTGAGCCCGCGCAGTTCGCCGTGCGGGTCCTGGGCCGGGGTGATGTTGCCGCCCGGTTCGACCCCGTAGCGCAGACAGAAGGCCGCGGCGTCGTCGCCGAGCAGTTCATGGAGCTCGGCGTGTGACCAGAGGTAGTACGCGCCCTCGCGATGTGCGCCGCTGGCGGTGGGCGAATCGGCGTCCTCGGCAGCGTGGAAGGCGCCATCCGGATGGCGCAGCCGATCGCGGACGTAGGCGACGGTGGCGCGGATGGCGCCGTCCCACAGCGGGTCGGGGCGCAGGCGGTGGGCGGCGCACAGCGCCCCGAGCAGCTGCCCCTGGTCATAGAGCATCTTCTCGAAGTGCGGCAGCCGCCAGCGCGCGTCGACGCTGTAGCGATGGAAGCCGCCGCCGAGGTGGTCGTGGATCCCGCCGTGGACGATGGCGGCGAGGGTCGCGCAGGCCATCTCGGCGGCACGACAGTCGGGATCGTCTCCGGCGACGGCGAACAGGAAATCCAGTTCGCTGGGGCGGGGGAACTTGGGCGCGCCGCCGAAGCCGCCGTGGGTGGCGTCGTAATCGGCGGCGAGTGCGGCCTCGGTGGCCGCAAGCAGCGTGCGGTCGGGCGCCGCGGGATCGCCGGTCGCCGGCGCGGCGAGGTGCGCGGCGATGCGCTCGCTCAGGGCCGTGGCCTGACGCGCCAGGCCGTCGCGGTCTGCGCGCCAGCTGCGGGCGATGTCCTCCAGTGCGGCCGCGAGGCGGTCCCGGGGCAGGTAGGTCGCGCCGACCAGCGGCTCGCGCGCAGGCGTCAGCCAGACAGTCAGCGGCCAACCGCCGGAGCCGGTGGTCGCCTGGACGAAGGTCATGTAGACCTGATCGATGTCCGGGCGTTGCTCGCGGTCGACCTTGATTGCGACGAAGTCGGCGTTGAGCAGCGCGGCGATGCCGGGATCGGCGAAGCTCTCGGCGGCCATGACGTGGCACCAGTGACAGGTGGAATAGCCGATGGAGAGGAAGATCGGCTTGTCCTCCTCCTGCGCGCGCGTGAACGCCGCCTCGCCCCATTCCTGCCAGGCCACCGGGTTCTCGGCGTGCTGGCGCAGGTAGGGGCTGGTGCTCCGGGCCAGGGCGTTGCCGGGGGAGTCGGCCATGGTCGCCTCCTTGCTGTTTGCCTTGCTGGCGCGGCACTGCGCGCTGGTGGCGCATGGTAGCGCGTCGGCGATCGGCGTTCGCGCCTGTTTCGCCGCATCGGATCGTTGCTCAGCTGCGGTCGAGCCAGTCAGGCAGCTCGATGCGTTGTGCGAGGGCCCAGGCGGTGGCGTAGAGCCGGGCGGTGAAGGTGAGCGCGGCTGCGGCACGCTCGGCGGCGAAGGCACGCACGGCGTTGTCCGCGATGCGGTGGCCGGGGGCGGCCGGCGGCAGCCGGTCGGACAGGGCGTAGACCCGGTCGACCAGGGCGTGGCTGCGCGCGAGCTCGGCGCGCACGCCGGCGAGGAGGTCGGCGAAGGGTTTGCGGGCGTCGGCCAGATCCGCCGCCCGCGGCAGCGCGACGCGTACCAGCAGGGCGTCGACCTGGGCGTGGATCCCGCTGCGCGGCGAGGAGCCGTCGGCGGCGCAGCGGCCGTCGTAGTGGATGGTGGTATGCAGCGGCTGGCACAGGTCCTGGGCGTAATGGGCCAGCAGCCCGGCGTAGACCAGTGCTTTGTGGCGGATGTGCGGGTCACCCGGCCAGCGGCGATGCTCGGCGAAGGCCACGGCCAGGCGCTGGGTCCACTCCATCACCGTGTAGGGCAGCTGGCCGACATCGTGCGGCAGCTGCCCATGGCGGCGGCAGAGCCGGTGGAAGGCGGGGCGGGTGGCGGGCAGTTCGGCACCCTGCAGCAGCTCGAGATCGCAGAAGTGCCCGGCGCGCTCACCTGCCCGCAATTGCGGGCACTGCTCGCGACGCCAGATGTCCGGGTCCATGGCGCAGTGGGCCGCCTGATCGATTCCGGAGCGGAAGAAGGGGGGCAGCTCATCGCCGAGCAGCCCGGCGAGCGCGGCGGTGCTCCGGCGATGGCCTGCGGGCCACCAGGCGGCGATGCCGGCGCCACCGGAGAGGACCAGCAGCACGAGGACGGAGACGACGAGCGGACGCATGGCAGACCCCCGGGCGTTGGCACCGATTCTGGCCTGACGGCCCGGCCGGGCCAGGAGCGAGCCGAGCAGGCGGATGTGCCAGCGGTCTTGGGTCCGGATCGCGCGTCAGCGCTGGGGCCGCAGCGGGCGCAGACGCGAGAGCAGCAGGTGCCAGCGGCGCGCCTGTGGGCCCATGGCGGTCCAGGGGCAGAAACCGCGATCGGTCTCGGTGAGGGGGGCATTGGCGCCGAGGCTGAGGCGGCGGGCCATGCGGTCGGTCAGCGGAGCACGGACGAGCACAGTGCGCTTCATGCTGCGCTTCTACCCGAAGCGGATGTGCCTGGTGTCAGGACGCGGTGAAGCCTCGATGTAGACGGGCCCCGGATCAGGCGCTGGCCATGCGGGTGAACAGCAATCGTCGCTGGTGACGATCGTTGCGCGCGGATGCGACCACCGTCTCGGCGCAACCGTCCCCGGTTCGCAGCCACCAACGCCAGGTGCTCGGCGGCGCCGGCGACAGAGCGCAGAGGGCGGCCGCCGTGCGGTCGGTGAGCAGCCTGCGCCGTGCTCGTCTGGCCATGATCGCGCCCTCCTGTAGACATCGACGGTCGATCGGGCTCTGGGTTCAGCCCTGGATTGCCGCCGACGTGCAGAAGGTCTCATACACGCTGGGCCCCTCAGAGCTCCCAACCTCGGAACCGCCAGCGAGTGGAGCCCAGCCAGGCTTGGCTGGGCGACCGGCTGACCGAGGGGTGGTTTTCTGCGAAAATGGGCCGCAGGGCGCAACCGGCATCGCGCAGCGATAGCCGGCCCCG
>JBEPXK010000249.1:0-6062 GCA_041641915.1 Planctomycetota bacterium | reverse complement strand
GGCGCTGCCCCCTCTGAGGGAAGCCTCACGCGTGGCCGGCGTGCTTGCACGTCTCACGCTGCGCTATCCGCGGACCGTGCGCGACGAACTCGCGGCGTTGCCGCGCCGATACGGGACTCCGCTCAGCGCGTGAGCACGGTGTAGAGCGCGTCGGCCGGCAGTGCGAGCGTGTCGCCGCGCAGGGGGGCCTCGCCGTCGGCGTAGCCGTGGGCGTCGCAGCGGGTGGCGGCGGTGAAGCCGCCGCGCGCGAAGACCACGCGCGCGGCGATCTGCGGCACCTGGTAGGGCGGACCGCCGAGATCGGTGATGGTGCCGTCGCGCTCGGCGAAACCGGAGAGGTGTTCGGCGGTGAAGGCCTGGACCAGGATGCGCCGCGACTCGCGCAGCGGGCGGTCATCGAGGCTGATGACGCAGACGCTGGCGTACGGGTTCTCGCAGGTGATGGTGCAATCGCCGAGCGCGATGGTTCCGGCCTTGGCGAGGAAGCCGGTGGCCGCCTGGCAGCGCGGGGTGTCGATGGTCACCACCCCGCGGCCCCAGTCCCACCGCAGGGAGTCGTCGACGCTGGTCACCGTCTTGGCGCGGCGGTCGATGTGGCGCGAGAGATCGACCGCCGACGGGCGGGCGCCGCGCGGCGCGCCGTCGATGTCGGTGATCACCCGTTCAGCGCGGCCGACGAACCAGGTCAGCGGGTCGAAGGAATCGGGATCGGCGGCATCGGGGCGACCGGCGAGGCGGAAATCGTCGTTGGCGCCCTCCACCACCCCGAGGGTGCGCAGCGCGAGCAGGTCGTCGCTATCGGTGACCTGGCGTACCACCGGATCGCTCGTGGATACGTCGCGGCGGCGGAACAGTAGCGCGGCGGCCGGCGACTGCCCGGCGACCCCGGGGGTCATCACCGGCCACTTGGCCGTCGCCTGCTTGTTCCAGGTGCCCTGATGGGTGGAGAAGATGAAGAAGCCATCGGTGCCCTGCAGCGCGCCGTAGGCGGCGATCAGCAGCTGATGGTCGGCGTTGTAGCGGTTGGGCTTGTTCCAGGCGATCTCGGAGTGGATGTGCGGGCGCCCGGCGATCTGGAGGTAGCCCAGCGGCGTGGCGGCGGGATCGCGCACCGCGGCGCGGTCGGCGAACTCGTGGCCGACGCGGACCGAGTAGTTGGAGCCTTCGCCCTCGTGGGGACAGCCGAAGTAGCCGTGGCGGTCGATGACGTCGGTCGCGGTGTAGCTCCAGCGTTCGATCCCCAGCAGGCGGCCGTTGTCGGCGGTGGTCCAGTTGCTGGCCGAGACCAGCCCGCGGTAGCCGAGTTCCTGCTTGATGTAGCGCGTCATGTCGGCGTAGAAGGCGTGTTGGAGCTCGCCGAGGAAGCGGATCTGGTCGCGGATGCGGCGTTGGGTCGCCTCGCCGATCTTGCTGTTGGCGTCGCGGGTCATGAACCAGGCGTCGTGCAGCGCGAGGTGGCCGCTGCCGGGGTCATCGCGATCGTGGCCCCGGCCCCAGGCGGCGACCGCCTTGGCCGCGTTGCCATAGCGCTGCGCGGCCCAGGTTCCGAAGCGCCGTTCCAGCCGCCGCCACGGGCCTTCGCCCACGTTCTTGCGGGTGAAGGTGTAGAAGAAGAAGCCGTCCTCGTTCTGGATTTCGACGATGCCCACCGCCGGATCCTCGGCCAGGGTCCGTCCGGTGTAGGGATTCTCGGTGGTCAGTAATTCCTTGAGCCAGTCCTTGTACATCTCCTGGAAGGCCGGTTCGAACATCAACAGCGCGAACGGGCGTTCGCCGAGCCGGCCGCCGGGGATGTCATTGGCCTTCTGCAGCCGGTACCACAACGGGAAATACGTGGAGAGGTGGGTGTAGATGCCGGCGTCGGCGAAAGCCTTGACCTGATAGAACACCCGGTCGCGCTTGTCGGGATCGAGCGCGTGCGATCCGTCGCGCCTGGCGATCAGCCCGTGCATCCGGCCCATGTTGTAGCCGAGTTTGGCCAGGCGTCGGGCGAGGTAATCGGCCCCGCTCTGGCTCTTGGCCGGACCGGCGTTGGCGGCCCAGAATCGGATCGGGGTGCCGTCTGCGCGGACGAAGTCGTCGCCCTCGCGGCGCAAGGGCCCGTGTTCGCCGGCGCGCTGCTCGTTGCGCTCGCGCAGGTCGATCAGCGCGTCGTCGGCGAAGGGGTCGACGCCGGTGCCGCACGCGAAGTGGCCGGGTTCGCTTTCGCTCTCGCCGGTCGCGCCCGGCTTGGTGGTGCCGTCGGGCAGGAAGGGCACGGCGGTGAACACGAAGCAGTCGAGCGCGCCGTGAGCGTGGTTGCGGCTGTGGAAACGGAAGGCCAGGCGATGCTTGCCGTCTTCGAGTTCGCCGCTGAACAGTTGGATCCAGCCGAGGTAGCGCAGGTCGGGCTTGCCGTCGGCGGCGATGTTGACCTTGTCGATCGCCGTCGAGAAATCGACCGGTTGCCAGTCGCCGCCGTCGAGCCGGTACGAGGCCGTCGCCTTGGTCGGATTCATCCGCGCCCACAGCGTCCAGGTGTCGTTGCGCGGCAGCTCGACGGTGTAATGGGCTTCGGCCGGCTGCTTGGAACTGACGAAATGCGACAGGAACGCGTTGTCGCTGAGCATGTCCTGTTTGATCGCGCGCGAGTACCAGGGGTGGGCCTCGGCGTTGCTGCGCTCGGCGGCTTCGCCCTCGACCCAGCGGTAGGCGGCTTCGCTCGCGCTCAGGGCCAGTGGCAGGAACAGGGCGCACAGGGCGGCGGCGCGTGCGCAGGCGGGGACGGTGCGGCGGGGGCGGTGTGTGTGCATGCCAACAGGTAACCGGCGCGCGCCGTGCGCTACAGCGTTCTCTTCCCGCCGCCCCGCCGGCGCTTCAGTCGGCGGGCGGCACCATGACGAAGCGGCCGTCGGCGGCGATGCTCGCGCGCACGGTGTCGAGCAGACGATAGGCGACGTAGGCGTCGTGGTAGCTCGCCGCCTGCTGCAGCCCCTCGCCGGCGCTGGCGGCGGCGACGAACGCGCGCACCGACGCGTTCCAGCCCTGGGGGCGCATGAAGTTGGGGATGTTGCGCCGGACCTGTTCGTCGCCGGCCGGATCGTCCTGTCGGGTGGCGCTGAAACGGTCGAACACCGCGCGGCGGACCGCTCGGAAGGCGGTCAGGCCGCCGGCGTCGATCTTGCGGGCGGTCTGCTCGTCGCCGCCGGTCTGGCGGTTGGCCGGCCAGTTCCGGACTTCGGGCGCGCTCCCGCCGAAGACCTCCATCTCGACGAAGTCGGTGACCGTGGCGCAGCGTTGGCCGGCGGTGATCACCCGCAGTTCTTCTTTGCACATGTCCATGGTGCCGTTGCCGCTGAGCAGGATGCTGACCACCGCACCGTCGCTCATCACCAGGCTCACCTGGGCGTCGTTCGGCTGTGGTTCGAGGCAGCTGATGCGTTCGACCTCGGCCCCGGTGAACCAGCGGGCGAGGTCGAGCCAATGGCAGAGGTCGAGCCAGAGCAGGAAGCCGTCGGGGTAGCGGGCGCCCCAGCGCCAGGCGTCGTCGACCACCGTCAGCTGCATGTGCCGCACACCGCCCCACTCCTCGCGGCAGCGCTCGCGCAGCTCGACGTAGGCCGGCGCGAAGCGCTTGTTCAGCCCGACCGCGCACAGCCGGGTGGCCGCCGGCTCGAGCGCGGCGAAATCGGCGTGGAACGCCGCCGGCTCGCGCCCGGTGTCGGCCGCCTCGGCGAACAGCGGCTTCTCGACGTAAACGTATTTGCCGGCCGCGACCGCGGCGAGGGCATAGCGCGCCTGCACCGACTGCGGCGCGCCGATGAGGATCGCGTCGACCTCTGGATCGGCGAGCACGCGTTCGGCGTCGGCGGTGTCGTACACCGCCGGACAGCGTGCGGTGATCGCGCCGCGGGTGTCGGGGCTGCGGACGCACACCGCCTGCAGCCGCACCCGGCCTTCGTCGATGAGGTCGCGTAGCGTCTGCTCGTGGATGTGTTCGAAGAAATTCCCCCAGCCGATCACGGCCACGCGCAGGGGCGATCCGGGTGTTGGCATGTCTGACTCCTGATCCGACCGCTCGCGGCGGCGGCCGAGCCTGACCGGCGCCGCCGAGGCTGTCAACGCGCGACGGCGCTCCAGACGCACGATCGCACCGCTATCAACGTGATCAGAAACCCGCGGGGCTTCAGGAGCCGGGATCGAGCCGCAGCGCGCTGCCGTCCTCGTCGTCGGCTTCTGCTTCCCACTCCATCTGGTCGAGCACCGCGGCGAGGTTCTTGAGATTCTTGCGCGAGGCCTTGCTCGTCAGCGGCAGCGGCGGGATCTTGACCCGCTTCTTGATCCACTCGCCGGGGAACTCGGCCTCGGCCCATTTCTCTGCCTGGGCCTCGTGCACGAAGGTGGCCACCGGATAACGGTTGCCGATAACGTAGATGGCCGTGACTTCGTGCCATTGCATGCGCGTCGCTCCCTTTCGCTGCGTGTCCGTAGGCCGTTGCGGCCACCAGTGGACGAAGCGCTCCATCGTGGCATCCACGTCGATCCGGCAAGAGCGAGCTGGCCCTGCTGCGCGCACCGGTTGCCACGCTGGGGCCATGGTCGCCCCTGGCATGCGCCGGCGGCGGGGTTCGAATGCCGGCATGGACGTCCTCCCCCAGATCTGCGAACGCAGGAGTGTGCGCGCCTACCGCGATACCCCCGTCGACCCCGCCTGCTACCCGGCGCTGATCGAAGCCGTGCGTCTGGCGCCCTCGGCTTGCAATTCGCAGCCCTGGACCGTGATCATGGTCGATCGCAGCGACCTGGTCGCCGCGGTGGCCGCGGCGGTGCGTGGCCCGGGCGGGCGGCTCAACGGCTGGGCTGATCAGGCGCCGGCTTTCGCGGTACTGGTGGTCGAAGCCCCACGGCTGAGCGCGCGACTCGGCTCGCTGATCAAGCGGCGCGACCTGCCGTGGATCGACATCGGCATCGCGGCCGAGCACTTCTGCCTCCAGGCGGTGGCCTGCGGCCTGGGCACCTGCATGCTCGGCTGGTTCGACGAGCGCCGGATCCGTCGCCTGCTGGGCATCCCCAGGCGCAAGCGTATCGGTCTGGTCATCGCTTTTGGTTACGGCGCCGACACCGCCACCGGCCAGGCGCGGCGCAAGGCCGCGGCGGCCATGGCCGCGCACAACGTCTACACGGCGAGCTGGGGCGGCTGAGTCGCGGGCGCAGTCGAAGCCGCGGCCACTCCCGGCTTGTGCGCTGTGCGTTGGCCTTAGGATCCGCGATCGAGGGAGCATCGCCATGCGTACTGTCATCAGCCTGCTGAGCGTCTTCGTGTTGTTCGTGTCCGCACCGGTCCTGCGGGGAGCCGATGCCGGTGGCGCGGAAGCGTCCTCGGTCGAGCCGGCGCACAAGGTGGTGATGGTCGGCAGCTACACCTGGAACAAGCGCGAGAAAGAGGGCTGGACCCTCCGCACCGTGTTCACCAGCGACGATGGCGAGAACTGGACCGTCAAATGGGATTCGGGGTTCAACAAGAAGAACTACCCTTACACCGGCACCGCCACCGGCGATCCGCTCAAGGGCACCGTCAGCGGCAACGCCGACCCGGTGAAGGGCAAGCGGACCTTCATCTTCGAAGGCACGATGAAAAACGGCGTGATGGAAGGCAAGCACTGGGAGACCACCCCCAAGCGCGGCAAGGCTCAGAAGACCTTCAGCGGCACCTTCACCCTCGAGCCCGCGGGCGACGACGAGGAGGGCGACGACGCTGAGGCTGAGGATGAGGGCGACGCCGACGCCGAGTGATGGTTGTGGCCTGGGCTGATGGTTGTGGCTGATGGATCGCCGTCCGGAGTGCGTCGGCGGGCGTTGCTAGCCGACACCCCGCATGACACAAGGTAACTACTCAGGGGCTTCGCTTCTACGGTCCATTCGCAAGCGAATGGACCTGCCCCTCTTGAGCATCGCCCGCGGCAGCGTGGCAGAACGTGGTAGTGCCTCGATTGCTTGTGACTTCCTTCAGAGGGGGCGCTGCCCCCTCGCGCCTTCGGCGCACACCCCCACGGCCTCGGTCGGGGTTCGCGGCCTCCGGCCGC
>JBEPXK010000248.1:0-6090 GCA_041641915.1 Planctomycetota bacterium | reverse complement strand
CGCCGTCTGCCCTGAGCCTGGTGATGGACTGGGATCACGATGACGCGCGGATGCATGTCCCGCTCGGGATCGGCATCGCTCCGTCGTATCAGCTCGACGTGATGGGCAGCGTGCGCCTTGACGGGGTCGTGAGCATCGTCGACACGACCGAGGCGTCCTCGCTGTTTGTCGCGTCGACGGTCATCTCCGGGGGCGCGGCTGTCGCAAAGAAGCTGCGCGTCGGCGGTGATGCGCATGTGGACGGCAACACGTTCGTGGCGGGGCAGCTGTACGCCAACGCCCACATGACTTCGGCCACCTCGTACACGGGCGACGGCACGCAGCAGCAGCCATTGTCTGCGTCCACGTCGTTCGCGCAGGCGACCTGGGAGCTGATCGCCTGCAACGACGACCAGCCTGGCAATGACCAGCCGGTCTACCGTGCGGTGGTGCTCTACGAGACCAACGTGGGATGGCGGCTGCAGTCCACCTACGTGTCGCCCGGGTGGGACGCGACGACGTTCGCAATCGACCAGTCGGGCAAGATCTACCACAACGCTACGGTCAGCGGAACCAAGTACTGGCTTTCGCTACAGGGGCACTACGCATGAGCTACCGACTTTTCAGGCCGCCGCGACCTGCCGACCGCAAGTCGCTGATATATTACCGACAGGTGCACGCGTTTTCGGAGCCCGGCGGGCTCGACTTCGCGCGCGTGGAGGCATCCGCGGTGCCGGTTTCGGCCTCCACCGGTGCGTACCTGCCTGGCCGCGGGTATGAGCGGGTGCCGGACCTCGACTTTGATCTGCGGCCGAATCAGCACGAGCTCGAGTCCTACGAGGACGAAAACGGCGAGATGCGTCGCCGTGTCACCGGTCGGATCGTGCCGACCGATCAGGGCGCTATCGTGCGCGACACGTGGGCCGATCCCATCACCGGCACGAGTGGCCCGATCAGCATCGCCGGCGCGCTGCAGGCCCTGTTCGAATTGCTCCCCGCTGCTGGCGAGGCGGCCTATCGGGCCGACGGGAAGTCGGTCGAGACCGAAAAGACAGGAGGCAAGAAATAATGGCCAAGGCCAAAGACGACACCAAGGCCCCGCCGGCCTCGCGCTACACCTTGAAGTGGAGCCGCAAGGCGTGGGCGATCCTCAAGCAGTGCCTCGAGTCGCCCGAGTGGTACGAGCGCCGATCGCAGGCCTATCGGGCTTCCTGGCTGCTCGCTGAACCGGTATTCAACCGCCGGCGTCCTGAGCTGATCGCAGAGGAGTACACCGATCGCCAGCTGCTGGCGGCGGCGGTGAAGGAGCACCGTCGCCAAGTGGAGGCCTGGGACGCTGAGGTCGACACCCTGGAGGTGGGCGAGCAGGACCGCGAGACCCTTAAAGTCTGCCTGCGGCGGTGCATGGAAAAAAACCGCGTGCCGCTGTGCGCTGAGCTGGGCCCCGTGCTGATGCAGCTCGGGCTCGACGAGGACTGACGTGGTATCAATGCGCGACGCTTTGGCCTCTGTTGGTAGCTCGCTGCAGCGGCACATGGGCGAGGGCATGCAATACCGCGTTGATCGTCACGATGCGTGGTCCCCGTTCACGGGTCGGCTGTATGTGGACGAGGCGGTGCTCGAGCATGACGCCGACCGCGGCGAGGAGGCCGACGTGAGCGAGGCGGTGCTGCATGTCGACGCTGACGGGCCGGTGCTCGAGCTGGGGTATCGCGTGCTGGATGGCCAGGCGCGCGAGTGGTCGGTGGTGGCCACGCGCGTTCGCGCGATCGGGGCGCGGTACACCCTGCGCCGGGTCCACCCGACCGCTGCCGGGCCTGACCGAGGGAGAGTGCGCTGATGTGGGTCGATCCTGACCCGGCAGTGGCGGTGATGCGTGACATGCTGCAGGCCTGCGCTGCATGGCAGCAGGCCGGCGGCGCCCTCGGCCAGGTGCACTATCCTGGCATCGATGATCTGGACGTGGCCGTTGCGCCGTTGCCGCGGGCGTGGATCTCGCTACGGCCTACATATCAGCGGGCCTTCACCGGGGTCGCGTTGCCGGGTGGGTCGATCGACCTGGGCCTGCAGGCCTGGGGCCGGCTCAAGCTGACACTGCTGGATGTCGATGACCAGCGCATTGAAGTAGCCGGCGATCACACCGCGGTGATCGTGGCTGGCAGCGAGGTCCGCATTGCAGGCACCGACACGGCGCTGGATGCGTGGTATCGGGTCGATGCCGTGGGCTACAACGCGGTGAGCGGGCGTACTGAGATCGACACCGTGGGCCAGGTGCCAGCTGAGTCGATCGCCGGCGGGGCGGTGTACTGCGGCGAGGTGGAGCGCCTGGCGGCTGCCATCGCCCGTCAGCTGCAGCAGCAGCAGACGGGGCTCTACCTGAGCGACGCCGATCCCGATCTGGCCACTGAGCCCGAGGAGGGATCTACGGCCGATTACGTCACTATTTCTATCCGGTTGACCACCGGGCTGGAGCTGAGCACATGACCGACTCATCCCATATCGCCGACCTGGCGCCCCTGTCCATGACGATCGACGCGTCCACGTCGGTGGTACCGGTTGGCGAGGCCTCGGTGAGCCCTGACCTGGGGACGGTGCTCTATCGCCATGGGCTGAGCTATGCTCGCAGCGCCCTGTTCCCCGGCGGCACGGTGGGCGTCAGCGTGCCCATGCCGGTCGGCGTGGCCCTGGATCTACTTGGCCTGGAGTTCAAGCTCTTTGCCGCAGCGAAGGTGTTCTTGCAGACCTATGCGGCGAGCGCCCGTCAGGCTGGCGCCAATAACCGCTCGCTTACCATGGGTGCAGGCATCGCGTATATTACGCGAATTCTGCTGCGGAAAAACGCCATAGCGACGGCGATGGTCAATTTGCTGCCGTTCTCTGCGGACGGCGATGCGGCGCCGGTGACCCCCGAGGCCAGCCAGACCATCCCGGCGCTGTCGGCCGAGCCGACGCTGCACACGATCGGGCCGGTACGCCTGGCTGCTGCCACGCTGTTTCCGGGCGTCAATTCGGTGGAGGTCGACTTGGCCCCGCGGGTGACGCCGCTGCGGCACGGCGACCATCGCTATCCGATCGACGCGACTTTCGCCGGCGGGGACCCGGTGGCCACCATCGGGTGCGATGCACTGCTGGCGATGATCGACGCCTACGCGCTGGGCACCGCGGCGACCGACACGCTCGATATCTACGCCAGGGCCGGCGACTATGCATCTGGCGATTTGAGCGCCAACGGGATGCATCTGGCCGGGACCCGCGCGGTGGTCAGCCCCCAGCCGGTTACGCTGCCGCTGGACGGGCATGGCAGCCAGGGCGCGCAGGTGCGCATGCTGGCAACCGACAATGTGCACCCGCTGGCCTACACCCCTGACACGGTGATCCCAACGTCATGATCAGCTTCCGCCGAGAAAAAAACCATGCGTCTGCAGACGCCCTGCCAGATTGCGTGCATGGCCTGAGCCCCGATGCCGGTGTTGAGGCCATGCGCGGACATGACGATGTGTACGCCTACGTGCACGTCGGGCGTATTTACGACCCACGCCCCACCGCGGATGCCGACTGGTACGCGATGGGCGACGGGTGGGAGGTCTGCGTGCCGGATCCGGGCCGGCTCCGGCCGGAGCTGCTGCGTCGCCACCATGGCGATGTGGCCACCGTGTGCGAGCAGGACCGCGAGGGGCGCGTGTGGCCGGTGCCGCTGGTGCTGGAGGTCTATCCGCGCGATGGGACGGTGCTGCCGGTGCCGCTCGGCCGGGACTGGCAGGAAGAGCCTCTGCCGTGGCAGCGCTGCCTGATCGGCGCTGCGCGGTGGCTGCGCGCCGCCATCGTGGACGCCGTCCCCGATATCGAGCCGGGCGAGGACCCGGGCCCGGTGGCGTTGGAGCTGGATGCCCAGCGCGCGGCGGCTGCCACGGCTGATGCGCTGTGCGCGGTGGTGGCGATCCCGCCGGTGGTGCTTCAGCGCCTGGCGGTGCTGGATCACGCGCTCATCTCGCGCGTGATAAAGACCGTAGCCGGCGTCGGTGGCCAGGTGGTGGAGCGAGTTGCGGCAAGCGTGGCGTCAGACCCTGCCTGCGATGCGCTGGGCGGTGGTGACTGATGGGGCGGCGGCGGGGCGTGCGCCCACGGGTGCGCTGGGAAATCCAAGGCCGCATGGTCGCCTCGGTCAACGAGGGGCCGATTCGCGCCGTGCTGAAAAGTAATGTAGCGTGGCTCCATCATAAGAGCGCACGGGCGCGCAATTCCATTATTCGCGCTGCTCTGTTTGACGGCGGCGTTCACTGGATTGATCGGTGGATGTGGAAGCGGTTCTCGGCCTATGCGCGCCGGCTTGGGTATCGCGGCGCGACCAATGGCAACCGGTCGGTGGTCAAGGCGACCGTGGATGGCCGGCGCATCTTCAGCGAGGCGCCGTTTGTGGACACCGGTGAATTTGCAATCATGTCGATATCTGGCGCGCGCGTGGTGGCCACTGCCACGTCAAAGCGCCAGCGCATCCGTATTTTAATACCGTCGCCCCATCCTATAAAGGCAAAGAATCGGGCGCAGTTTGTGCGCGCGCCGGCAGAGGAGGTGCGGTCTATCGCGCAGGCCGTAGAGCGGTCGTTGCGCAAGGCGCACAGGGAGACTGCCGGTGGCTAACGTCACGCTCGAGCTTGACGCCGACACCGTCAAGTATATCGCGAAGATCAACCGGGCCGCAAAGGCGGACCGCAAGCTTACCGATGGCTATCGCAAGGGCGGTCGGCAGCTGAAAAAACAAGATAACCTGCTTGGGGCCATCGCCTCTCGGTTCGGGCCCATGGCGACAGCGGCTGGCGCGGTGACCGCTGCGATTACGGCCGGGGTCGCTGCCATGCGCCATCTGCGCGAGGAGCAGCAGCGGGCGCTGCAGGTTGGCCAGGAGGCCGAGCTGTCTATGGGGCAGCTTGCGCAGGTGGCGATCCGCAACGGCGCGGTGGACCCTGATTTGCTGCGAAAGTTCCAGGGCCAGGCCAAGCTGATGTCGCAGACCACCGGCATGGACCTGGGGACCGCGGCGCGCACAATTTTCAACCTCGAAAGCGCTGGGATCAACGAAATTGAGAATCGCCGGCTGATCGGCGAACTGTCGAATGTCACGGGCGGCGACGCTTCGGAGGTCGCTGGCGGCGCCGGTCGCATTCAGGCGGCATTCGGCCGG
This sequence comes from Planctomycetota bacterium, assembly GCA_041641915.1. Classification (GTDB taxonomy): domain Bacteria; phylum Planctomycetota; class UBA11346; order UBA11346; family UBA11346; genus SLQH01. Next base: position 932 of record JBEPXK010000248.1, on the reverse strand, counting down.
CGCGAGGCCGGCACGATCCGCGAGGTGCTGAACAAAATGTTTGGCGCTTCTGCCATCTCTCAGTCGACCGTGCAGGAGTTCGCCCCGGCTGCCACGCTCGCCGCTAATTTGCAAAAGACCATCGGCGGGAGTGACGAGGAGCTGCTTGGCCTGATGGCCATTATGTCGCGCGAGCTCAAGTCGGTTGACATCGCAGGCACCCGTTTGGGTGCGTTGGCCGACGTGATCGGCACGAAGGGCTATGGCGGCGAGGGCATGTTCGCCGGTGTCGCGCGCATTCGCGAGGATTTACAGGGCGCCACGGCCGAGGAGATGAAGACATACTTTGGGCGCAAGGAGGCTCGCTTGGCTTATTACTCGCTGGCCGATGCCGAGAAGGTGCCGACGTTCGTGGATGCCATCGCAAGCGTGTCGGCTGCTGGAGAAACTACCGACGAAGGCGGCGCCGACCTGGTCGGGTCAATGGTCAGGGCGAACAAGGCGGCCAATCCGTACTTGATTGCCCGGATCGCCAAGCAGAGGCGGAAGATCGCTGAGGAGTATCACCATGGAGAAAGCCAGGCTTTTCGCGAGGCGGGCGAAGATACCATGGCGGTCGATGATTTGAATCGCGGGCGTGGATGGGGAACGCGATGGGGCCTCGGGGCCATGCGCTGGGCTGACAAGGTGATCGGAGATGTCTACGGCTATGAGCCGGGCACCGAGCGTATTGGCCGGGTCATGAACGAGCGGGTGCGAGATGAAGCCAGGGAATTCAATGCGGATCTCAGCGAGCGCAGCGAGGAGGCGCGCGAGCGGGCTGCGCGAACGCTGGAGCGGATTGAGTCGCTTATGACGACAGGCTCTCGCCTGGATATGGATCAGTAGGGGTAAGCGATGGCGACGCATGAAGGCGAGGTCCGTAATTTCCCGACGCGCGATAGTGGTCGGGC
>JBEPXK010000247.1:0-6113 GCA_041641915.1 Planctomycetota bacterium | reverse complement strand
GGCATGTTGGCTTGAACCTCGGTTGTAGGAATACCGCCCCAGCAGATCCATGTTGGCATCGCTACCCGCACTACTGAGATTCTCACCGTTATTCAAAGCCGTGGTCGTGCCCGCACGACAGGCATATTCCCACTGCGCTTCCGTCGGCAGATCCAGCATGATCCCCGCCTTGCTGCTGAGCAGACCCATGAAACTGCTCGCCGCCGGGTCACCACCAGCGGCACCAGCCCACGCGCCGCCACGCACCGTGGTCCAACTCACACGCTCCACCGGGCGCGTATCGCCGGTAAAGTAACTCGGATTACTGCCCATCACGTTCATCCACTGCGCCTGCGTGATCTCGAAGATCCCCAAGTAGTAGTCCTGGGTCAGGGTCACCTGATGTTGCGTTTCGTAAGAAGCGCGCCCCAGTTCATCCGTCGGCGAGCCCATGCTGAAGGACCCAGCCGGGATCTTTCGCAGCACGATGGTATCGGTCTTGTAGACATCGTTCGTCAACAGATCCGACGGCGCAGCATCCCGTTCACTGTAGGAATATGTGCTGATATCCGGGCCGGCAGAGACATCGATCAGCAGGTAGGTGCCGTCGATCTCGTTGACCACCGTCACCGACAGGATCTGGGTGTCGCTCAACGCGCCGTCAGACACCCTCACCGTCACCTCATAGACATTGTCGCCGTCCGCATCGCCCGGACTCTCGAAGTTGGGAGCCGAGGCGAAAGTCAGCTCACCACCGGAGCCATCGATGCTGAACAGCGCCGCGTCGTCACCACCACTGATGCTGAAGGTGACGGGGTCCCCGTCCACATCCGTGGCGGTCAGGGTCATCACTATCGAACTGTTTTCTGCCACGCTCAGGTGGGCGCTGCTGGTGAAAACGGGAGCGCTGTTCGCCGGCTCGGGATCATAGGGCACAGCGGCGTCGACGCCGGCGCAGGTGGTGCGGGTTCTGTTGTCTGGTCCGGTGACGGTCCAGACCAGGTTGTGGTCGCCGGGCCAGGTGATGGTCCAGGCGGCTTCCATGCGATCGGCGATGAAGTCGACATTCTGTGGGCCGTTATGATCGCTCGGGGACAGGCGGTTATCAGGGCCGATGGGGATGGTCACCAGGTGGTCGTTCTGATTGACATATCCGAACACCGCGGTGAAGGTGCCGTCACTGTTTTCGAAAACCGTGTTGAAGATCTTTATTGCCTCGCCGAGGTAGGGGCGGGCGTTGTCGGCACCGGCACAGGCGACCCGCCTGCGGCCATCGGGGCCCTCCAGGGTCCAGTTCTGGCGCCCGCCGGGGAAGTCGGTCTGGAAGGCGTCGTGGACGCGACCGACCTGGAAGGTGGTGACCTGGCCGTGATCGGGTCCGTTAGGGGTGATCTTGTTGTCGTTGCCGGCCGGAATGCTGACCGGATTGCGGTTCTCATTCAGGTAGCCCCAGTGGGCGGTGTAGGTGCCGTCGCTGTTCTCTTGCACGTATTCCAGGATAGGGCGCACCGAACGATGGGCGGCGCTTTTGCTGGCGGTGGAGGTGCGGCCGCACAGGTTCCAGACGATGCTGTCTTCGCTGAAGACCACCTGGAATACGTCGACCTGGCGTCCGGCTTCGAAGTGGCGCGGCTGGCCCCGGCGCGCGGGCGCGGGGCTGAAGTAATTGTTCTGAGTGCCGACCGAGACCCGACGGCCTTCGTGGATCCGCTGGCGAGCGCGATCGCTGCGGTGGCTGAGAAAGCGCTGCCAGTGCCATTCCTGATATTCGGGCAGGCTGTCAAGGTGTTCGATCTTTTCGGCCTTGTCTTCGAGCCAGCGGATGGCCCACGGGCGCCCTTCCTCAGCCTTGGCGCGGACGCGTACGACCCGCTCGACGAATTGCTCGTAACGGCAGGCCGGGGCGCGACGATCTTTCCACGCCTGGATGTCCTCGACCGACCACTTGCCGACGGTGTTGACGTAACCGAAATGGGCGGTACAGGTGCCATCACGGTTGTCGTCGACCCATTCGAGCACCGGAGCCAGCGCGCCACGGCGAAACATGGGGTCGATAGTCACCGGGTAATAGGCGCGGCGGTCGTCGACTTCGAAGCGGATGGCGTTGGGGTGCTCGCCATGGATGACGGTCATCGGCAACATGGTGCCACGGGCGTCATAGGCGAGGAAGTCGCTCATGGCCAAGACGGCGTTGTCGTCGGCGTCGCGCAGGGCGACGAGCTGTGAATGTTCCTGGACTTCGAGGTCGAGTTCGCCCGCGACTTCGATCTGCACCGCCAGCCGGGTGGTGCCATCGGCACCGGTCGGCGGAGCGATGACGGTATAGCCCTGCTCGATGCCATCGGCGCGATTGACGTACCACTCGATGACGTCGCCGCGGACGTATTCAAGGTAGTTGCCCATGGCTCGCGGTTCGGCTTCGGGCAGATCGGTCATGGTCGTGCCATAGCCAACCGCGGTGGTACGCAGGGTCCACGAGGCCGGAGTATCGGCGCCAGCGGTCATGGCAACGCCGTCACGGGTATAGTCGGCGGTCAGGGCCTGATCGGGGTTCTCGAGACGCAGGGTGCCGTCATCGAGAGTGGTGGCGGCGAGCGCGTACTCGTCGCTATCAGGGGTGAGGTTGATGAGGAGGGCGTCTGGGGCGGTCGTCATGGGCGCGTCTGACGGCGCCTTCGACGCGTCAACCAAGCACTCGCCGCTGGTGCACCCGAGCCAGACGGCCCCGGCGATCAGAATGATGCCGGTGAGGGCATAGAGGGAACGGAGCATGGAAGGTGTCCTTTCAAAACAGGGTGGTGGATCATGAAAGAGAAAGAAAAGCAGCGCAGAGACTAGCGGTTTAGGAGGCTGGCTTTGGACAGACACAACCAGAAACCATGGCTTACGGTGCAGGACCGTCCAATGAAGGGATAGGCCTATCTTTCACTCCCAGGTCGCCGTCGCGCCATCGAACGTGACCGTGCCGTGCGCCGGCCCGGTGGTGATGGCGTACTCGAGCTGGGCGCTCAGGTCGGCGGTGGCGCTCGGCGCGCGGTTGGCGGGTTGGTCGTCGTCGTCACCACCTCCACCGCCGCCGCTGCAGCCGGCGAGTATACAGAGGGTTACGATGCCGCTCAGGGCCGGGAGGATAAAAGGGGAACGCATGATCGCTCCTGATTCGCTTGGTGGCTGAGGCGAGAAGGAATCGACACTCTAGTCCCGCCACGGGCCCTGTCTTGAATATTTTGGCCATTGAATATTTTGGCCATCTTGCGGGCTGGGACGGCACTCTGGTGCCAGGGATAATCAGCTCCGCAGTAATCGACTCTCTCTTTGGAAGCTCTCACAGCCGCAGGCTTTACGCTGGAGGACAGGACATGTGGTTTTCCGCCCACCCCTCGTCCTGGCTCTCCTCCGAAACCACCTGTCCTGGCTCCCCTCCTGGAGGTGAACGGCCAGTGGTTGACCCCACTGCCCCAGGAGATGCTCGATGAAGCGGGCATCGTCGTCCAGGTCGAGGTGACGGAGCGGGACGGCTCCGTGCTCCAGGAGCCCCCAAAGAGGGTGTAGCGCAAATGTGGCAGTATGGTGGCATGCCTCTGCCTTGAAGGTGACACCTAGGCGCTGATAATCGGTGATTGAGGACCCATCATGCGCTTCGTCGCCACCACCGAGCTGCGGCAGCCCAAGGCCTGAGACCGCCTGCAACACGAGAAGGCCGTGGTCACCAGCCACGGCAAGCCCATCGCCATGCTCATCCCGATCGACGAGGACAGTTTCGAGGACACCCTCGAGCAGGTGAACCGTCTGAAGGCGCTGCGGTCGCTGCGCACCCTGCAGGTTGAGGCCAGGGAGGCCGGCGTCGACACTATGAGTCTGGACGAGATCAACGCCGAGATCGCGGCCACCCGGAGGGAACGGCGTGCGCGTCGTCCTTGACAGGTCCCTCAGAGCTCGCGCAGCGCCATCGCACGGCAAGAATCGTCGTCAACGGGTCGGCCGACCGAGGGGTGGTTTTCTGCGAAAATGGGCCGTAGGCCCGCAGAAAACGCGGCCGGAGGCCGCGAACCCCGACCGAGGCCGTGGGGGTATGCGCCGAAGGCGCGAGGGGGCAGCGCCCCCTCTGAAGGAAGCCTCGTCCTTGACACCAACGTTCTGGCACAGGCATCGATCGCAGCCCAAGGCCCGGCCAATGCCGTGGTTTTGCTTGTCTTGCTGGGGAAGTTGGCCCTGCTGGCCGAGGAGTGGATCTGGGAGGAGTATCTGGACGTGTTGACGCGCCAGCGTTTCGCTTTTGCACGCTCGGCGGTGGACCACCTCTTACGATACCTACGACGTCGAGCCGAGGTGGTCGCGCCGATGGTGCTCAGCAAGGAGCGGCGCAAACGGTTACCCGATTCCACCGATGCACCCTTCCTGGAGGCGGCACTCGGAGGCAGAGCGGGCTCACTGATCAGCACGAACCTGAAGCATTTCCCGCCGGCTGCGTGTGGAGAAATGATCGTGCTGCCACCGGTCGGCTTCATCCGGCACTTCGTATCTGTGGACGAAAACCTCTGCTGATCCCCGCTCAAAACGGAACCTCGCTGTCATCGAGATCCGCCCAGGCATGAACTGGCACGGAGGACAAGACAGGCACGGAGGACAGGACAGGCGCATCAAGTGCCTGCGCCAGGGCTTGCATGACCTCAGCCATGCGGTTGGCACTGGGGCAGTCAGGGCTTGAACGCCTGAATCTCCAGATCGGTGATGCACCTGAAGTGCTTGGCATTGCCTGTGCAGAGCGCCAGCGTGTGCTCCATGGCCGTGGCAGCGATGAGGGCGTCTGCCATGGTGAGGCCTGCATCCAGGGCGTGCCCCTCCAGGTAGATCGTGGCTCGATGGCCGATGTTCTCGGTCAAGGGCAGGGTCGGGATGTGGAGGTCGGCCAGGAAGGAGCGGATGGCGCGGAGCTCTTGCTTGTTGCGCACGCCCTGGACCAACTCCATGTAGGTGACGGCGCTGATGGCAAGGGCGTCAGCGGACTCGATGGCCTGCGCGGCTTTGGTCTTGCCCCGAAAACACCAGATCAGCACATCGGTGTCAAAGAGCATGGCGGCGACCCTGGCGCAGGGAGCGGATGTGGGCGGCGACATCGCTCAGGTCGTCGCGATCGGCCCACATGCCGAAGGCGGGATGCTGGCTGGCCTTGGCGGGTGCGCCCTCGGCGGCTTCGCCACCTGCAGGCACCAGGATCGCCCGCACCCGACCACGATAGAGGATGGTGACGCGCTCGTTGCGGTCGAGGGCCTGGAGGACCTCGGGCATGCGGCGACGCAGATCGAGAACGGTGGCCTTCACGGGAGCCTCCTGTAGTGAACACTTGTAGTGTACTCTCGGCTGAGGCGCCAACAAGCGCCAGCTTGATTCCCCCGCAGGGAGATCAGACCAGCGACCAGGGCCCATGCGCCGACCGGCATCGCCCCGGGGTGATGATCCTGCAACCGGATGCCGAACACATAGAAGCCACAGGTCTGAGTTTCGAGGACTGGGAAGTCAGCCTTCGCGCTGTCTGGCCAGCTGCTCGCCGACACGATGCTGCACCTGGCAACCGGGCGTGGTGGCGAGCGGGATGCCGCCGCGCTGCGCGCGCTGTGCAAGCGCCACCGGATCGCCGCGATCGCCATCGGCAACGGTACCGGCTCGCGTACGGCCGCGGCGGGCGATGCGGCCGGCGGCGTGTCGGCCCAGGTCTGTGTCGTCGACGAGAGCGGCGCCTCGATCTACCCGGCCAGCGCGATCGCCCGCGAGGAATTCCCGAATCACGATGTGACCGTGCGCGGCGCGGTGTCCATCGGCCGCCGACTCCAGGACCCCCTGACCGAACTCGTCAAACTCGACCCAAATCGATCGGTGTCGGGCAATACCAGCACGACGTCGACCAGGCCGCGCTCAAGCGCGCCCTCGACGACACCGTGGTCCTCTGCGTCAACCGCGTCGGCGTCGAGCTCGACCCTGCCTCGCCGCAACTGCTCAGCTACGTCGCCGGCGTGGGCCCGAAGCTGGCCGTCGCCATCGTCGCCTTCCGCACGGAGCACGGCGGGTTCACCAGCCGGGCCCAACTCAAGCGGGTCCCCCGCCTCGGCGCCAAGGCCTTCGAGCAGTGCGCAGGC
>JBEPXK010000246.1:0-6114 GCA_041641915.1 Planctomycetota bacterium | reverse complement strand
ACAAGCCCGACTTCCGCATCGCCACCGACAACGCTTGGGCCGAGCACCGGACGCTGCATCAGCTCTACCAGGCTGCCCATACACCGTGGGAATGGTTGTCCGAGCTGTTCGCCCGCGCCGGGCGGATGGGGATCGCCCTGTTCGGATCGGTGTTCGATCACAGTTCGGTCGCTGCGCTCGAGTGCTTCGATCCGCCGGCCTACAAGATCGCTGCACCGGAGATCTGCGACCTGCCGCTGTTGCGGACGGTGGCCGCCACCGGCAAGCCGGTGCTGCTCTCGACCGGCCTGGCCTCGCTCGCAGACCTGGCCACGGCCGTGGACGTGCTCGTAGCCCACGGCGCCGGGGGCATCGTCCTGCTCAAGTGTTCCACCGCCTACCCCGCGCCCGAGGACGAGATCAACCTGCGTACCATCCCCAATCTGGCCGAGACCTTCGCCTGTCCCGCGGGCTTCTCGGACCACACCCTGGGCATGGGGGTCGCGCTGGCAGCGGTCGCTCTCGGCGCACAGGTGATCGAAAAGCACTTCACCCTCGATGACGAGGATACGGTCGACGGTTTCTTCTCGCTGCAGGCCGACGCGTTCGCCGCCATGATCGCCGAGATCCACCGCGCCGGACGTGCTCTGGGCCAGGTCGAATACTCCGTCACTCCGGCAGCGCGTGCCAACGCGCAGGGACGCCGCTCGCTCTACGTCGCGGCGCCGATCGCCGCCGGGGAGCGCTTCACGGCCGAGAACGTCAAGTCGGTGCGGCCGGGCTACGGCATGGACACCCGTTATTACGATATCGTGCTCGGACGCAGAGCGACCCGGAATCTCGCGGTCGGGGATCGGCTGAGCTGGGATGTGGTGGGTTGAAGGAGAGCCATGGAGACGCACGCCGCCATCGTCGATGAGATCGCCGCCCACCTCGTCCGCGAGGTCGGAGTCGAGCGTGCAGCGATCACGCCGCAGACCGACCTCGTCGCCTCGGGGCTGCTCGATTCCTTCGGCATCCTGGATCTGATCATGCACGTCGAGACGACCTGCGGCATCCGTTTCGATCCCGTGGAACTGACCACCGACCAAGCGCGTACGGTCGGCGGTCTGGCGCGCCTGGCCACCGCGCATCGCGGGGAGGGTTGAGGTGGACGAGCGACCGATCCATTCCTGGCTCGCACAGCACGCCGTTGCGCGCGGTGAACGCATCGCCCTGGTCTGTGGCGATGAACGGCTGACCTGGGCGGCGTTGTGGGACCGCGTCCAGGCGGTCGCGCGCGGGCTGTCGGCTGGGGGGGTGACCTGCCGCACACGCGTCGCGCTGTTCGGTGAGAATTCGATCGTCTATGCGGTGGCGCTGCTCGCCGTCGCGCGCCTGGGGGCGGCGGTGGTGCCGCTTCCGGTCGGGCTCGGGGCGGACGCTCGCCGTCGGGCCATGGCCGTCGCGGGGTGTAGCGCTGCGATCGGCGATGGCGCGATGCTGCAGGCGCTGCGGGAGGACGGGTCGGTTGCCGCGGACATGCTGTTCCCGGTAGCGGGTCCGGTGCTCGCCGGTACGACGGGCGCGGCGGCGGCGCTGCCGGAGACGGTCGACTGCGCGGTGCCCTACATCCTGACCATGACCTCGGGCTCGACCGGGGCACCGAAACCGATCGTGTTCACCCAGGCGACCAAGTTGCGGCGGGCCTTCCTGGCCACGCGCGAGGTCTACGGGCTCGGCGAAGACGACGTGGTCTTGGTATCGACGCCGATGCACCATTCCCTCGCCCAGCGATCGACCCTGTTGCCGCTGCTGCTCGGCGGCACCGCGGTGATCATGCCGCGGTTCAGCCCGGCGGCGTGGATCGCAGCCGTACGTTTGCATGCCGTGAGCTTCCTGTTCGCGGTCTCGAGCCAGCTGCGCGTGTTGCTTCCGGAGCTGCGGGCTGCCAGCGGTGGTTTCCCGTCGCTGCGCACGATCGTGTCCTCGTCGGCGCGGCTCGACGATGCGACCAAGGAGGACCTGGTCGCGATCCTGGGCTGCGATCTGCACGAATGCTACGGCACTTCCGAGGTCGGTTGCGCCACGGATTTCTCGCTCACCGAAGCGCCGGACAAGCGGACCAGCGTTGGGCGGGCGCTGCCCCACGTCGCGCTCAAGATCTGCGATCCGCAACGTCGCGCGCTGCCCCCCGGCGAGACCGGCGAGATCGCGGTGCGTACGCAGACAGCCTTCGCGGGCTATCTCGACGATCCAGAAGCGACCGCCGCGGCGCACGACGCGGATGGCTACTTCTACACCGGCGATCTTGGCCGGATGGACGCGGACGGCTGGTTGTATTTCCGTGGACGTAGCAAGGAGGTCATCATCACCGGCGGGATCAACGTTCATCCGACCGATGTCGAGGCCGTCATCGCGACCTGCCCCGGCGTGCGCGCGTGTGCGGTCATCGGGGTGGATGACGCCTATTTCGGTGAAGCGGTACTCGCGGTGGTGGTCGCCGATCGGCAGCTGGGCTACAAGCCGGCCAGCGTGCGTCGGCGCTGCGCGGAGGAGCTCGCGGTCTATCAGCGCCCGATGGCGATCGAGGAGGTCGCCGAGCTGCCGCGCAACGAGATGGGCAAGGTGCACAAGCCCACGCTGCGGGAGCGATTCCGCGGCTATGACGCGACCAGTCGCTTGCGCGCCCTGTTGCTGCGCGAGGTACCGGGCGATGTCGGGAAGGAGCGAGCGTCATGACCAGACCCTACAGGCTGGCCTTCATCGGCGGCAGCATCGAATCGATCGCCGGCTATCCGCACGCCGTCGCTGCGCGCATGGACCATCGTTTCTCCATCGACGCCGGTGCGTTCAGCACCCAGCCCGCGGTCAATCGGGCCACAGCCGCGGCCTGGGGCGTGGAACGGCTGTACGACGACTGGCGCGCGATGCTCGATGCCGAACGCGGCCGCATCGACGCGGTGGTGATCCTGTTGCCGACGCCGTTGCACGCCGAGGCCCTGGCCGCGGTGCGCGCACAGAGCATCCCGGCGGTGTGTGAGAAGCCGCTGGTGGCCACCCCGGACGAGATGGCCTCCTTCCGCGCCGACTTCGATCCGCAGCGCGAATTCGTGGTCGTGACGAACAACTATAGTGGCTACCAGATGGTGCGTGAGCTGCGACAGCGCATCCGCGACGGCGAATTGGGTGCCATTCACGCCGTGCAGGTCGACATGCCGCAGGAGAGCTTCCTGCGGCCACCGAAGAGCGTGAAGTATCCCCAGCCGTGGCGCTTGAGCGACGGGCCGGTGCCGATGATCAGCCTCGATCTGGGAACGCACTGCTATCACCTGGCGGATTTCCTGTTGGCGCAACGTCCCGACCGGGTGTGGTGCGATCAGAGTCGCATCAGCAAGTACGGCGTGATCGACGACGTGCGGATCCGCTGTCGCTACCCGAGTGGAGCCAGCGGGGACCTCTGGCTGAGCAAGGTCGCGCTGGGTCACCGCAACGGCCTCGCGGTGGCCGTCCACGGCGACCGGGCGGCCGCGACCTGGGTCCAGGCGGAACCGGAATTACTGCGGATCGCTTATCCCGACGGTACCCGGCGGACCCTGGATCGGGGGGGCGAAATGCATCTGCAGCAGCCCCGCCACTATAACCGCATGACCCCGGGCCACCCGTCGGGCTTCATCGAAGCCTTCGCCAATCTGTACGCGGATATCGCGGACAGCCTTGACCGCTTCCGTCGCGGGGAGCCGTACATCACCGACTATTGCTACGGCGTGGATCAGGCGCACGAATCGCTCTCGTTCTTCGCCGATGCGCGGCGGGCGGCCGATACCGGGCTGTGGCTCGAGCGCTGAAAGGATCACACCGATGACGGCAGTGGCCATCGTTCCCGCCCGCGGCGGCAGCAAGCGCATCCCGCGCAAGAACATCCGTCCCTTGCACGGCGTGCCGTTGATCGTGCGTGCGATCGACATTCTGCAACGGAGTGAACGCTTCGACCGCATCGTGGTCTCGACCGACGACGATGAGATCGCCGAGATCGCCGGCCGGGCCGGCGCCGATATTCCGTTCATGCGCCCCGCGGCCCTGGCCGACGATACCACCGGCACGCGCGCGGTCATCGCCCACGCGGTCGAGACCCTGGCCGCGCAGGGGCAGCGCTACGATCTGACCTGTTGTACCAATCCGGCCGCGGTGCTGGTCACCCCCAAAGACTACCATCGGGCCTTCGCGATGATCGCCGCGCCCGACTGCGATTACGTGCTCACGGCCACCGAGTATCCCGCGCCGATCCAACGCGCGTTGCGGCGCACCCCGGGCGGCGGGATCGCCATGCTTTACCCGGAATATGCTCTGACCATGTCGCAGGAATTCGAGCCCTTCTACCACGACGCGGGCCAGTTCAATCTGGCGCGCTCGCAGCTGTGGCTTGGATCGGGCGAGATGTACACCGATCGCACCAGGATGCTGCTGCTCCCCCGCGGTCGGGTGGTGGACATCGACACCGAGGAGGACTGGGAGATCGCAGAGCGGTTGTGTACACCGCATGCGAGATGAGCCGCCCCATCAGAAGCGGACCTCTGTTCGAATGGAGGTGGGTCTCCGGCTTGAGGCCCTGTCAATCCTGCGGGATGCAGTACAGGACGGTCTCTTGCAGCAGTTCGCCATGCGTGCGCAGATGCATGCGATAATTGGGCCAGGTGTTGGCGATGAACAATGGTATCTGCCAGAGATCGGCGGGACGGTGGTACACGCACACCGCCATGCATGGACGGTGTTCGCCGATCAGCGTGCGCATGCCCTGCAGGGCGGCGAGTTCGCTGCCTTCGATGTCCATCTTTATGTAATTGGGAGAGGCGTTGGCCAGGGCATCATCGAGGGCGATTCCCTGAACCAGGCAGCCGGGGTCGTCTGATTCTGCCGCAGGCGCCACCCTGGTGGTGCTTCCCCCGGCGTTTTCGATTGCCAGGAGTTCGGTCCTGGACCACAGGGCGCACGGATACGTGAAAAAATCGGTATGGGGTCGAGCGATCCGATGGCGGGCCAGGGTGGCGTTCAGTGTCGGCAATAGTGCGCCGAAGGCTTCGAAGCACACGACCCATTGTACCGGCACCGGAGCGTTGGCGATCGCCGCATCGACGGTGTCGCCGGTGTAGGCCCCGACGTCGACCATGCGCAACCCATCGATTCCGGAGAAAAGGTCGATGTCCTGCGGAAAATACTGTACCTCAGGGCTGCGCCTGGGGTAATCAGTGCCGCTGAGCGACATACGGAATCGGACGATGTCGTTGAGGGACTGTTTGCTGCGGTCGTCGGTCAGAAGATCCGCGACCTGTTCGAGTTCTGATTCGGCCACCCGGTGACTTGCATCGGGGTGATAGCACATCAGTGACTCGCGAAACAGATCTATGATGCCAGGAAACTCCATGACCGTCTCGTGAAAATCACGCACAACGTCGAAGCCCGCATCGCGGAGTTCACGGGCAATGATGGGGTTGCCTTCGGCCGTGGACACATGCACCGTGTATCGACCGGGAGGTACGACGTCGGGCCGGTAGACCGGAACGCCATCCACCTCGGTTGCGTCGGAGAATCGATCGATGAAGAGACCAGCATCGGCGCCCGCTGCGCGCATGGCCGCGAGGAACTTGCGGCCGCAGCCGCCTGCCCCGTAGATGGCGATCGTGTTCATGTCGGTCAGCTCCCCGTACCAGCCATGTAATGGCTGGGCCCGGCCGTGGTGCCGAGCATGACTGTTGAGTTGTCAAGCGGTGCGCCACGCCCTCGGCGCACCGCGTTTGCGCTTTGCTCCCCGCTTCGCTGCGGGGCTGTGCTTGTGCTACGGCGGCCGGGTGCCCCACCAGAGCCGCCCATCGCTGCGCGGTGCCGATGCCGCCCCTACGACCTCGGTCGGGACTTGTGGCCTACGGGCGCGTTTTGCGCAAACCTTCGGCCCACTTGTGCAGAATGCCGTCTTTCCGTCGGCCGGTCGTCCGCCCAAGCCTGACCGGGCTTTATCTACTGTCGACGCGGGTTGCTGGGCATCTCCGGAGACCATCAATGTTGTTTCTCCAGGAGAAACCAGGTTCCGTCATCCTGAGGGAATACCGGGTCGCGGTGGTAGGCGAAGCCGTAGGCGACGAGCGCGAGGTCGTCGAAGCG
>JBEPXK010000245.1:0-6135 GCA_041641915.1 Planctomycetota bacterium | reverse complement strand
ACCTTGCCCAGGGCCGGATCGATCCTGGCCACGAAACAACGCACATTGCGCGCGTCCTCTTCGAGGTAATCGGTATCGCTCACCGGCTTCGCGCCGAGCGCCTCGACGTTGGCTCCGCAGACACCGGCGATGTACAACGCGCCGCTGGCGTCGACCACCGCACCGGTGCAGCTGCCGCTACCCCAGGGCAGGCGCACCGCGGCCTGAACACTGCCGCCGTCGGGGCTGAGCTTGACTGCGAACGGCGCACCGTCGGTGTACTCGTAATCGATGACGATCGTCGTCCGGCCCTTGCGGTCCTTGCGCGAGATCTCCCGGTCACCCGCGGGCGGGGTGCCGTCGGCGCCGAGAACCCGGACGCTGACGCCGCTGGCCAGGGAGAAGGTCGGCCCGACCGCGGTACCGGCGACGACGATGCTGCCGTCAGCCTGGAAACCACCGCCGGCGAGCCATTCGTCGGACTCGCCGCCGAGGTAGCTCAGGGTCACCGGGGTGGCCGGGTCGTCGACCTGTTTGAACTGGTCGGTGTACTGATGGAAGCGCGTTGCTGCGGCGCCGGTGGCGGCGATGCAGAGCAGGGCGCAAACGATGGGCGTGCGCATGGGGTCCTCCTGCCGGGGCATGGGGAACGGCTGGATCGACCGGACACGCTACGCCGTCCGGGGACTGGCGGAAGGGTCGAAACGCCCCCGCACACGGCCAACGTCATGCACAGCGGCTCAACCCTTGACGGCTTCCTTCAGAGGGGGCGCTGCCCACTCTGAAGGAGAGCTCAGCCCTTGAGCCCGGCCCCGGCGATGCCGCGCACGAACCAGCGCTGGAACACGACGAAGGCGAACATCACCGGGAGTACCATCAGGGTGGCGAAAGCCATGATGTCGCCCCACTGCACCGGTTGCTCGTTGGGGAACTCGCCGATGGCCACCGGCAGCGGACGGACCTCCGGCCCGATGGTGACCATCAGCGGCCAGAGATAGGCGCCCCACTGGATGAGGAAGGTCAGGATCCCGGCCGAGGCGAAGGCGGGCCTGGCCAGCGGCACGGCGATGCGCCAGTAGATCGTCCAGGTCGAGGCGCCGTCAACGCGCGCCGCCTGGTCGAGTTCGCGCGGCAGTTCGCGGAAGAAGGTGTAGAACAGGATGATCGCGAAAGGGTTGGCGATGAAGGGTGCGATCTGCACGGCGTAGGTATCGACCATCCCCACCCACGAGGCCATGAAGAACAACGGGATCGCGATGGCCTCAAAGGGGATCACCAGCAGGGCGAAGGCGGTAAGCAGCACCGCTTTGCGTCCGCGCCACTGCAGCCGGGCGAGCGCGAAGGCCAGCATGCTGTTGACGAACAGCCCGAGCAGCACGGTGATACCGACCACGATCAGGCTGTTGGCCATGAACAACCAGAAGTCCATGCGGGCGAAGACATCGTGGTAGTTGTCCAAGGTCGGCGCGGCGGGCAGCAACGAGCCGAGGACGCCGCGATCGCGCACAGCGAGCACCTGGCCGTCGGGCGTGAAGCCGGCGCTGATCATGAACAGGATCGGCGTGATATAGCAGAAGGCGACCAGCGCGAGCGCCAGGGTCGCGAACAGCCGCCGCCAGGGTGAGCGCAACGCGGTCATGCTCAGCCCCGCCGTGCGCGCAAGCGCGCGATGCCGAGCTGGAGCACGGTGACGCCACAGACCAGAGCGAAGAAGACCACCGCCAGCGCGGCGGCATAGCCCAAGCGATACCCGCCATGGGGCGAGGCGGCGCGGACCATCTCGAGCATCACGGTGGTCGTGGTCTGGCCCGGCCCACCGCCAGGGGTGAGGATCCGCGGTTGGTCGAACAGGCGCAGCGCCAGGATGCCGGTGATCAGCGCGGTGAACATAAGCGCCCCGCGCAACTGGGGCACGGTGATGTGCCAGAACCGGGCCCGGGCCCGCGCACCGTCGATCGCCGCCGCCTCGTAGAGCTCACCGGGAACACCCTGTAGCGCGGCGAGCAGGATCACCGTCTGGAAGCCCAGCCCCTGCCAGAGCGAGAGCAGCATGATCGCCGGCATCGCAGTCCAGGGGCTATCGAGCACCGACCAGAAGGGCGCCGCCTGCCACGCCCCGCCGCTGAGGCGCTGGAGCACACCGTTGAGCAGGCCGTCGGGCCCCGGGGCGTAGATCAGCTGCCACACCACCGCGACCAGGGCCATGGGATAGACCACCGGCAGGAAGAAGCAGGCCCGAAATACCGGCATCGCGCGCAGCGGCGCGTTGAGCGCAAGCGCGAGCAACAGCGCCAGGGTCGTCTGGAGCGGCACCACCACCGCTGCGAACAGCGCGACGTTGCGCAGCGCAGGCCAGAACCGGCTGTGCGGATCGCAGAACAGCTCGCGGTAATTGCTCCAGGCGACCCAGCTGGTGGGCAAAGGCGAAGCGAGCCGGTGATCGGTGAAACTGAGACCGACCGCGACCAGGAACGGCAGCGCGATGAACAGGCCCAGGCCGAGGACCGCCGGCGTGCTCAGCAACCAGGCCGCGGCGGTGCGCCGGCCGAGGCCGCCCGGAACCGACCGCGAGCCTCCGCTCGTCACACGCCGCTCCGCCCCGTGCAATGGTCGCCGCCGACATGCGGGCCCAGCGCGCAGCACGTGGAGCGCACGCCGGAGGCGCGAGAGGGCAGCGAGGAAGCCGGGCCCGGAGGGACGCAGAGAACGCGGCCGGAGGCCACGAACCCCGACCGAGGCCGCGAGGAGCCGCAGGCGACGACTGGGGGATCCAAAGGGGGCGCAGCCCCCTTTGAGGGGCCCGTCATGGATAACCCTGGTTGGCCGCGACCTCGCGGTCGATGCGCGCGGCCGCCTCGGCCAATTCCGCGGCCGGGTCGGCACCCTTGATGATCCGGTGGTAGGCGGCGTGAAGGGACTTGGTGATCACCGGATAGGCCGGGGTCACGGGGCGCGGCACGGCGATCTTCGCCAGCTGCTCGGCGAAGAGGTGCAGATCCCCCTCCGGGCCGTAGACCGGCGATCCGGCGATCACCGCGCGGCTGGCGGGCACCGCGCCGTTGGCCGCGCACATCGCGGCGATGTTCTCATCGCGCAGGAGGAAGGCGACGAAGTCGGCCGCGGCCACAGGCTGTTCGCAGGCCTGGGTCACGCCCCAGCACCAGGAGCCCTGGCCCGTACGGCTGCCCTGGCCGAAATCGGGTAGCGGCACCAGCACGAGATCCTCGCCCAGCGCTTGCTTATAGTCCGGGTACATCCAGTGACCGACCCAGGAGATCGCCACCCGTCGCTCAACAAAGGCGTCGTCGGCGGTGTTCGGATCGACCAGCCCGTCGGCAATCCAGGCTGCGATGGTAGCCAGAGCCCGGACGGCCGGCGGGGAGTCCAAGGTGCCCGTGGCGCGGACCGGATCGCTGCGTGCGACCCAGTCGGCGCCGGCCGAGACCAGGGTCGGCCCGAAGGCATAGCTCGGCCACTCCGTGCCGGTGTCGTTGAGCTTGAGGTCCAGCACCTGGCCGTCGTCGTCCTCCGCGGCGAGGTCGGCGAGGATCTGCGCGAATTCCTCCAGCGACCAGGCATCGGCCGGTGATACGGGAACCCGGGCGCCGACCGCTGCGAGCTTGCTGCGGTCGCAGTAGAGGCCCAGTCCGGAATCGAACTGCCCCAGCGCGTACAGGCTGCCGCGCCAGGTGCCCTGGGCCGCGATCGAGGGCAGAAGCCCGGCGGTCACCGCCCCCGGGATCAGCCCGTCGAGCGGACGCAGGATGCCACGCCAAGCGTAGCTGGCGACGTAGGGCCCGTCGAGGTCGAGCACGTCCGGCAGCGAACCGCTCGCGGCCGCGGTTGCGACCTTCTGGTCGTAACTCTTTTCCGGGATGCAGACCAACTCCACCGGCGCTGCCGGATCGGCGGCGTTGTAGGCCGCTACCAGGCGTTCCATGCAGGCCTTCTCGGCCGGCTTGCCGGTATGATACCAGACCCTGAGCGCAGGATCGGCGTCAGAACCGCCATCGCCGCCGCACGCGGCGAGCACGGCGAGGCATACGATGGCGAGGAGAATCTGCGCGATTCGCATGGCGGGCTCCCGAGTGCGGTCGATTCTGGCTTTCCCGTCCCGCCATCTCAAGCGAAACACCGCATGACGGGGCTTGCCATCGCGGCGATGGCGACATCTTGGTCGCCGCGGCAGAGCCGCCAACCTGTATGCGAGCGGAGTAGCATCATGAGCGACCATGTGATCGGCCTTGTCGGCTGGGGGACCGTCGGCGGCGGCGTTCTCGACGTACTCAAGCAGGACGGCCAGCTGCTGGCCGATCGCTGCGGCATGAACCTGGTGGTCAAGACGATCGTCGATGCAGATCTTGAACGGCCGCGACCACAGCAACCCGAGGCCCAGCTGGCCAGCGACGTAACCGCCGTGAATGATGACCCGGCAATCGAAACCGTCATCCACCTCGTACCGGGAACGACGGTCGCACGGGAGCTGGTGATCGCCTCGTTGAGCGCTGGCAAACATGTGGTCACCGCGAACAAGGCGCTGCTGGCGGAGCACGGCGACGCATTGTTTACGGTCGCTAACAAACACCAGGTTTCAATCGCCTTCGAGGCCGCGGTTGCCGGCGGCATCCCCGTGATCGCGGCTTTGCGCGATGGTCTTGCGGCCAACTCGATCGACGCAATCCACGCAATCCTCAACGGCACATGCAATTACATCCTTGATCAGATGGAGGTCGTCGGCCTGAGTTACGACGAGGCCCTGGAACGGGCCCAGGCACTCGGGTACGCCGAGGCCGACCCGACGCTGGACGTCAACGGCCACGATACGGCACACAAGCTGGCGATCCTCGCGCGGATCGCCTTCATGGGCCGGGTCGATTTCGCCGACATCAGCATCGAGGGCATCGAGGACATCACCGCCGAGGACATCGCCTCGGCCCAACGCATGGGCTGCCGCATCAAGCTGCTCGCGGTGGCACGCAAACAACGTGATGGCATCGAACTGCGCGTTGCCCCGACACTGGTGGCCACCTCGCTGCCCCTGGCTGGCGTGACCGAGAACTACAACGCCGTGCGTATCGACGCCTCCAATGCCGGTCCCACGTTGCTGGTCGGGCAGGGCGCCGGAGCCTCGCCGACCGCCAGCGCAGTACTCGCTGACGTGGTCGACATCGCCACCGGACGGTACCAGAGCACGGCCAACCGCTTCCGCTTCTTCAAGAACGTCGGCCATCTCGACGTACTGCCCGAGGCCCAGGAGGAGACGGCGAGCTACGCCCGCTTCACCGTGCCCGACCGCGTCGGCTTGCTCGCCGCCCTGTGTCAACGCCTGAGCGAGGCCGGGATCAGCCTGCTCTCGGTCAACCAGAGCCGGCCCGACGAGCACGGCCACTGCTCGCTCGAGGTCACCACCCATCCCTGCCGCGGCGGCGATTTCCTCGCCGCGGTAGCGCGGATCGAGGCTGACGGCCTGACTGTCGGCGACACGCGCATGTTCCGCATGCTGGGCGACGTCTAGGGCTCCCATGTCCGACTCGGCGCCGCGCCGCCGAGTCGCTGCCAACCAATGCCGGGGAGTGCCGGCCAGAGCCTGGCGGATATGAGCGGGATGTGGTGCAGCCGCACGGCGCTGGACCTTGCGGCGCCAACCCCGGCCACAGGCTCGGGTGGCTCCAGCTCGCCTGACGCCGTACCGGGAAGGCGGCGGAGGAGGCCGGAGCCCCTGTCATGAACACCTTCGACGCGATCATGCTCGGTGCCGCGCTGGCTCTGGTGGCGCGAAATATCGTCGCCTATCAGCGAAACAGCCGGTTTGGCAACTACACCGGCCTTCACACCATCATCAGCTGGCATGTCGGCTTCTTGTTCGCGTGGGCGCCGATCGTGGTGCTGGTGTTCCATGGCCAGGTCATGGCCTGGTGGTGGGGCTTCGTCGCCTTGCTGCTCGCCCCGGCTGCCTCCTTCGCCGTATTGCTTCCGGTCGACTTCCTGCTCCGACTGGTCAGACACTGGCGGAGAGACAAGCGGGATGCTTCCCTCAAAGGGGGCGCTGCCCCCTCGCGCCTTCGGCGCGTACCCCCACGGCCTCGGTCGGGGTTCGCGGCCTCCGGCCGCGTTTTCTGCGGGCCTGCGGCCCATTTTCGCAGAAAATCACCCCTC
>JBEPXK010000244.1:0-6136 GCA_041641915.1 Planctomycetota bacterium | reverse complement strand
CCGCGCGATCGTAGGTGAAGCTGTCGCTGACACCGGTGGCGTAGGACCGCTCGTGCAAGCGGCCCACGCGGTCGTAGCTGTAACCGGTCGCTACGCCGAGCTGATCCTCGCTAGTGGGTGAACCTGTCACCTTCTCCTTCGGAAGCGCCCGTACCCGTACTTTTCGCCACTGCCGTCCGCATCTGCCTGTGCCTGGCCGCGCTCGCAACCACCACCTGCATGGCCGCCGGGATGACCGTCATCGATCGCCAGATCGTGGTCGTCACCGACGCCGTCGGCACCAACGGCCACCAGATGGTCGTGCGTGATCCGGTGCCGGTCTCGATCACGGTCCTGCCAGAGGACCTGGTCATGAGCCTGGTCGACGGAATGCTCCAGGCCGCCGGGCTCGATCCGATCACCGACCACACGCTGCACTACACTCCGGTCGAAAACAACGGCTGAAGGGCGGACGCCGGCCCGCCCCCGGCCCCGGCAACCGGCGCGACCCGGCGACGGTCAGGGGGCCGCGGCGGGCAACTCCAAGGCCACCCCCGCGAGGTAACCCAACCGTGGCAACAACGGGTAGAACCGGCGATTGTGCCCCAACACGTAACGCGCGCCCGATAGGTCCTGCCAGGTACGGGCCGCCACCACGTCGGCCCGGCTGCCGTCGTCCCAGCGGTGCCCGTCGGGATCGTAGCGCAGACCGACCCAACAACCGTGGCCGGGGTACAGGCCTTCGCTGAGCGCCCGGCGCTGCGCCGGGGTCCGGGGCTGCGCCAGGCGGCACCCGAGCTGTGCGGCCAGCGCGCGCGCGGCGGCGAAATCCACCCGGAGCGGCAGCACGAGCAGCAGCGCCCCATCGACCGTGATCGCCTCGTGCCGGAGCGCCGCGAGGTCGCCCCGGCGCAAGGCGAGCGCCAGACGGGCCTGGCGCGCCAGATCCGGACGGCTGTCGCGCCAGGCGGCCGCGGCGGCGGTCAGCGCCGCGGCATCGAGGCTGTCGCTGATGAACGTGCACTGGCGCGGCGCCCAGTCGTACAGCGGCTCGAGATCGGTGATCCTGCTACCGGCGACATCGAGACGCTCGAGGGTGGGGCGCAACCGCTCGATGCCCGCGAGCGAGCTGACGTGGGTTCCGGCTGCGTACAGCTGGACCAGTGGCAGCCCGAGCAGCGGGCGCAGGTCGGCCACCGCCGTCCCCCAGCACCGCAGTACGGTCAGATCCGGGCAACGCGCCAGGGGCGTCAGGTCGCGCACCTGGCTCAAAGAGCAGTCGAGCGCAGCGATCTGCGCGCCGGAGAGCGAACGGAGATCGGCGACCGCCGTCTGCGACAGGCCCAGATACTCCAGTGGCAGCCCGGCGAGCGGGCCGAGGTCGCGGACCCCACTGCGCCGCAGCTCGAGATGGTGCAACGGCAGCCCAGCGAGCAGGGAACAATCGGCGAAGGCGGTATCGCCGAGGCTCAGATGCACCAACGGCAGCGAACGGAGCACCGTGAAATCGTCTGCGGGCACGCTGTGGCAACTCAGCCGTCGCAACGGCAGGCCCTGCAGCGGAGACAGGCTCCGCACCGGATTGGCGTCGATTTCGAGGTGCTGCAGCCCACGGCAGCGGCGCAACGGCGCCAGATCGGCGATACGGTTGTCGATCGCCTTGAGCTTGCGCAACGCCGGCGTGCAGACCGGAGTGGGATCCGCGACGCGGTTGTGGGACAGATCCAGCTCGTGTAACGGCATCTGACTCAGGGGCGTGAGATCGGCGAGCTCGTTGCGCGCGAGATCCAGCACCCGCAAGGGCATCCCGCGGAGCACGGCGAGGTCCCGTAGCTCCAGGCCGCTGCAGTCCAGGCTGGACACCCCCTCCATCCGGGCCACGTGGGTGAGGAGACGCTGCGCGAAGACCGCCGGCGTCTGCTGCGTCCGGCGCCGCAGCATCCACAGGGGCAAGGCGGAACGCGGGCGCACGGCGAGCACGGCCGCGAGCCGCTGCCGCGCCCGGGGCCAGTCCTCCTCCCGCTGGGCGAGAACGGCCTCGCGCGCCATCTGTTTGACGGCCTGATCGGACCCCGGGAAGCGGGCATGGAGCCGCCGCCGTGCCCGCTCGGCCACCTGCGGCGCGTCGGCCTGCATCGCCGCGGCATAGGCGCGGCCGAGCGCCGGCGCGGCGATCGCAACGTCCTCGTGGTCCGAGGCCACGACCAGGTATTCATCCGCCGCGGCGCGGAACTGGCCGGCGTTGAACAGGGCCGCGGCCGCGGCAAGCGGGTCGTGCCCCCCCGACCGCGCCCGGCGTTCGATCCGCAGCGCGTGCACGACGATCCCGGGGCGATAGCAGCGCATTCCGATGCCGGCCTGTCCGCGACCCGGCAGCGGCATCAGGTCGACGTGCCGCGCCACCTCCTGGCCGTCGATGCGCAGCAGGGTCACATCACCAGTCGCTTCGATTTCGATCTCCAGCCGGCAGGGGGTATGCCGCGCGACCGGCACCGCGTGGCTCCATCCGACGCCCCCGGCACGGCGATGCCCCGTCAGCACGGCGCCGCTCTCGCCGCGCTCCGGTGACATGACCGCGATCCGGGCCACGTGGCCGACCGGATGGTGCCACGGCGAATCCAGGGCCTCGGGCTCGGCATGGAAGACGATGTCGAGCGCATCGGACCGCGCGCTCCAGGATACCGTGCACTGCAGACGCAGATCGCCACCGAGACCGGGCGCATCGAACCACAGCCAGCCGTCATCCGGAATCGCCAGCGCGCCGTCGACGATCGCGGGAGCCGGCGCCGCGGCGTCGAGACGGGACGTCAGCCAACGCATACCCGCGGGCACCGCCGACCCGCTCTCATCGCTCGCCAGGACCACCTGCCAGGGCGGCGGACCGGCGCCGGACGCCAGCGGCGGGGCCGGAGCAGCCGGCCACCACACGCGGGTCAACAGCACGGCCGTGGCCGTGAGCAGGAGCACGGCCGCCACGGCGCCACGGTGCCGGCCGATCCGCCGCGCGGAGCGCCGGAGGCGCGAGGGCCTGCGGGCCCGCACCGATCGGCCGCAGGTGAAGCTCTCCAGATCGAGCGCCAGTTCCTCGGCCGCACGATACCGCCGGCGCGGATCCCGCTGCAGGCAGTGCAGGATGATCGCCTGGAGATCGCGCGGTAGCTGGGGGCAGTGGGCGCGCGGCAACGGCACCGTGCCGTTGGCGATCCTGTGCATCAGCGCGGGTACGTTGTCCGCCTCGAAGGGCGCGCGTCCGACGAACAGGCTGTACATGGTCGCGCCGATGGACCAGATGTCGGTCGCCGGCCCCACCGCGGCCGCCTCGCCCCCGGCCATCTCCGGGGACATGAAATGGGGGGTGCCGATGGCCGTGCCCGGCAGGGTCAGATCGCTGGAGCGGTCCAGCCGCCGGGCGAGGCCGAAATCGAGCACGTGCGGCTCGTCGTAGCTGTCGACGAGGATGTTATCGGGTTTCAGATCGCGATGGACGAACCCGCGGTGATGCGCGTGCCCGATGGCCAGAGCCACCTTGCGCATGACCGCGGCGACATCGCCCCAGCCGCGGGGCGCAGCGTGATACCAACACCGCAGATCGACCCCATCGATGTACTCCATGGCGTAGAGGTACTCGCCATCCTCGCCGACGGCGTCGAGAAGCCGCACGATGTTCGGGTGCTGCAGCTCGGCCAGGGCCTGGGCCTCGATCTCGGTCCGGCGTCGCTGCTCGGCGTCCAGCTGACCGACCCGGACGCGCTTGATGGCCACCGTGCGCCCAAGGCGTTCGTCGTAGGCCTCGAAGACCTCGGCCATGCCGCCGACGCCGATGCTGCGCAGGATGCGGTAGCGCTCGGCGGAGGCGATCCCCCGCGTCTTCTCAGCCAGCGTCGTCGGCTGCGGCGGCGCCTCAGCCGGTCCGGGAGCGCGCAGGATCTGCGTCGTCTCCCCCCGCGGCGTGGACGCGGATCCGTTTTGCGCTCGGCCCTCTCGCATCGCCGGAAGTCCCCCGCCCCATCATACCCCCAGCTGGCGACGGGGTAAGGACCGACAGGGCAAGGCGCGACCCGGCTCAGCCATCGGCCGCGGCGCACCAGCGCCGGCGCAACAGGTGCGCGGCCATCTTCGGTCGCCGATCGCGGGTGAACACGCCCTTGCGGTTGCCGTCGACGCGGGTGATGCCCTGCTTGGTGCGGAAATCCGCAAAATTCCATACGTGCTCGCCGATCACGTGCGAATCGGCGTCGAAGGCGGCGTGCATCGCTGCGAGCGCCGCGCATTGGAATTCCTCGCTGAACATCGTCGGCGGATCGGCATGGATGCCCGCGACGCAGTCGGCGCCGTATTCGGTAACCACGATCGGCTTGCCGAAGCGTTCCCACCAGGCCGTGAGCTCGGCCGTAAACTGGGGCGTGATCGCATCGAGGCGGCCCGGATCGGTGTACCAGCCCGGATAGCGGTTGATCCCGATCACATCGACCAGCTCGCTGACGCGGCATTCGCCGGGCTGGGAGAAAGCAACGAGCATGATCGGGCGCGAGGGATCGGCCGCACGCGTGGCGTCGATCACCGGTGCGAAGTAGGCCGGCGAGTTCTCCTCCCAGGTCGCGGCCTCGTTGCCCACGCTCCACATGACCACGCTGGGATGGTTGGCGTCGCGCGCGACCAGCTCGCGCATGACCGCGACGTGATGCTCGCGCCGGGCCCGGGTCACCGCGTCGTCGGCGAAGATCGGCTGGCGGTCCTTGCGGAACTTGCACATGCCCACCGCCGGGCACTCGTCGATCACCACCACGCCGTACTCGTCGGCCAGACGCAGCATCTCCTCGGCGTAGGGGTAATGCGAGGTGCGGAAGGAATTGGCGCCGATCCAGCGCAGCAACTCGAAATCCTTGACCGCCACCACCGGGTCGTAGCCGCGGCCGCGGATATCGGCGTCCTCGTGCTTGCCGAACCCGCGGAAGTAGAACGCCTCGCCGTTGATGCGCAGGCCCGTGGCATCCCAGGCGAGCGAACGGATGCCCACCCGCTCACGATACACGTCGCGACAGCTGCCGTCGGCCGTCTCGAGCCGGCAGACCAGCTCGTAGAGATACGCCGAGCCCGGGCGCCACAACTGCGCGCCGGCCACGGTGAGCCGGCCGCGCGCGCCTGTGCCCTCCGCGACCACCGTCCCGTCGGCGTCCGTCAGGCAGACCCGCACCCGGGCGTCGTCGCCGGCACTCACGACGTAGTCGACGATGCCGGACCCGTCATCGGCCACGTCCGTGTCGACCCGGATCGCGGAAATGCCGTCGGGCGGCAGGGCGAGCAGCCGCACCGGCCGATGCAGGCCGGCGTAGTTGAAGAAATCGAAATGGATCTCCTGCTTGCGGTAGCCCGGCGCGCCCGCCGGCCCGGGCACATCGATCACCTCGCCAGGTGGCAGGCAGGTCCAGTCGAGGACGTTGTCGACCGCCACGGTCAGGCGATGCACCCCGCCGGGCTCGGCCCGATCGGTGATGTCGACCTCGAAGGGCAGAAAGCCGCCCTTGTGGCGCGCCACTTCGTGGCCGTCGAGCCAGACGGTGGCGTGATGTGTCGCCGCGGCGAAGCGGATGACGATACGCCGGCCTTCCCAAGATGCGGGAATGCGGATCTCGCGCTCGTAATAGGCCGCCCCGACCAGATCGCGCACCCGCGGATCCTGGACCACGTCGTTGTAGCTCGCCGGCACCGGCATGCAGCCGGCTTCCCGCAACGGCCGCTCGTGCCAGGCCTCGCTTGTCGCGGTACCGTCGACATCGGCCCGGAAACGCCAGATCCCTCCCAGGTCCTTGAGTTCGCGCGTTTCGCTCTCTTGCGGATACAACACGGTGCCTCCTCTTTCCGGCCTTCACCGGGGTGGCGACCATCATGACGATGGCCGCCACTGCAAGCACCGCGGCGTGACCGGGCGGCTGGCACCGCAAGGTGCGTCTCCGCCCACAACCCACGCTTCGTCGGCGGTCGGGCTTGCCGCGCCCCGCCGCCGGGCATGCTCGATGGGCTTACCAGGGACCAAGGTGGGCCTCCGCCCACAACCCAAGGGTTGAGCATAGGGCTCCGGCCCACCTTTCTGCTCTTCCATCAGGGGACTTCGTCCCCCGAACCCCCTGTGCCTCGACGGCTTGTGACAGCGCCTCTT
>JBEPXK010000243.1:0-6148 GCA_041641915.1 Planctomycetota bacterium | reverse complement strand
CCGTAGCGCGCCGGGATGGCGTTGAGCTGATCCCCGTCACCATCCTCGTCAGCATGGGTCACGGTGACCCGACCCTTGAACACACCCGAATGGCTGAGGGTCTCGACCAGCTCCACCTGGCCGATCGCGCTACCGTCGCGCGTGACCTCGACGATCACCCGGTCCTTCTCGGCGCTGATATCGCGCAGCGGATCGATCACCCGCATGTAGAAGCGATCGCCAACGTAGATGCCGGTCACCGGTTCGGCGTAGTGGCGGTCCATCACGTCGAACAGCGCATCGCCGGCAAGCTTGGCCTGCGCAGTCAACCAATGTTCGTTCGCGTTCTCGTCCTCATAGCGGAAGCCGATGTAGATGGTGTCTCCCGCGGTGACCTTCAGCGTCGGCGGACCGGCCGCCATGTCGGTCTGCGGCGCATCCACGAGGCTCTGCTCGGGACAATCCCCCAGTTCCACCGGGATGTTCACGGCGAACAACCCCACGTCGAGCGGGTCGCCGACGATCCGCATGCCGGCAGAGGTGATCGAGGCATAAGCCTGACCGATACCGGACTTGACCGACGCCGCGCTGGGGCCGGTGGTCAGCGCGATGGTACCCGGAACACTGGGGTCGAACCCGCCCGTGGCCGATGCGCCGGCCTTGGTGCGGCCGGTCGAGGTCTGGGCGTAGAGGGTGGCCGTGCTGTCGGTGGCCTTGGCATTGGTCGGCCAGACCACTTCAGCGATCACCGGACCACCGAGGATCACCGTGGCCGGGCGATCATCGTTCGGCGCCTCGGGCCGCTCAACGACCAGTACGAAACGCGGCCGGACCTGCTCGTCGTAGCTGGTGAGCTCGTCCTCATCCTTGGAATCGGCGCCTTCGGCCTCGGCCACCGGCTGCGAACGGACCTCGTGAACGCGCAACTCGGGTTCCGTCCACACCACCTGCTCGATCAAGGCGGACCGCTTCCAGGGAATGCCCTGATCCGTGTTCTCCTTGTCGAGGTAGGAGACGGTGATGTCGTCGTGCTCGGCGATCTGCAGCTGATCCTTGTCCTGCGCCTGCGAGGCCACAGGGAAGAAGGATCCCAGGAATACGCCCGAATGCTCTTCGGTTTCCCGGGCGGTGATCGTCACCGACCGCCCCTCCGAGGTGGTCGCGGTGTACTCCACGGTATCGAAATCATCCGACACGTCGAAATCGGCATCGCTGATGAACACGCGGATCTGGTCGTCGGCCTCGAAACGCCGCAAACCGACGTAGGTCCGTTTCTGTTGGCCGCCACCGGCCTCTTCGAGGCGCATGGTGGCGACCCTGATGGTGCCGTTGGTGAAGGTGGCTTCGAGCCGCTGTTCATGCAGATTGCGGCTGTCGCCGATCACCGTCGGATCCTTGTAGGTCACCGTCATGGTGTCGCCGGGGATGATCTCCAGCTGCCGGTTCTCACGCAGCACCGTGTAGTCCTGCGCGATCGGGAGCACCTGTTCGCCGCTGGCGTCGTCGAGCGTGATCTTCTTGATCGATGGCGCGTCACCCTTGTAGTTCAACAACCAGAACCGGACCACGCGGGCCTGCCGCCCCTTGAAGTCGATGGCGTAATCGCCCTGACTCTGCGCTTCGATCGTTGGCGCCTTCGCTACGAAACTGCCTTCGATGACGATCTTGGCCTTGGGATCCTCGTGGAAATTCGGGACCACCTCGGTGAACGGCTCACGCGCAGTGTCCCAGTTGACCTGGAACATGCCCTTCTTGAGATTCCGGTCGTCGGAGAGCGCGTACGCCTCCATGACGTGCACGCCCTTGGCCAGCTCGATCCGCAGCTGGTACGGCACCTCGCCATCGCGCCCGGCGACGGTCGGCGCCGGCACGCCGTCGATGAAGAAGGCGAATGCGGGGCCGCTGGCTTCGTCACGCCGGCGCCTGTCGCCACCGCCGAGACCGTGAAGCGGGTCGAGGGTGAAGGTCCGTGTCTGACGCTGGTCCACGTAGAACGCGGTGCGGCAACGCAGAAGGTAGGCGCCCGGCTTGTGGGCCTTCTCCAGCTTTTTCCAGGGGCCGGCCATGTCGGCATCCCAGGTGACCTTCATGGTCTTGGCTGCCGGGGTGAAGTCGATCTTGCCGGCCTCGCCCTTGAGGCGGTAGAAGACCTCGAACTGCTGGCGCAACGCGGCAACGCCGTTCTCACGGGTGCTGGGCATCGGTCCCCACCAGGGGATCACCGCCGCCTCGAGATTCCCGCCCCAGGGCTCATGCGGCTCGGGGTGGGCGGCGACGGTGGTGAAATCGCGGTTGTTCAGTGACGTCTGGACCACGAAGCCGGTGATGGCGCGCTTGGCATCACCGCCGGTGATGCGCATCGTCGCCAGGTCGACCAGGGCGTTCATATCGATTCCGAACATCTTCGATTTCTCACCAGTGCGGCCTGCGATCCAGGCCGGCAGGTCCGGACTCGGGCTGACCACCGCGTTGGGATTGGTGCCGGTGGACGAATCGGAAGCGAACGCGGTCGCGGGTCGCGGCGCGGTCTTGAGCGCGCCCTCGAACACACCGGTGCTCGCGCCGGTCTCGCGCAGCTCGAGCCCCGAGACCGTATCGCCGCTGGCGCATTCGGCGCTCACCACCACCACGTCCGGTTCGCCGCTGACGCTGCGATCGAGATCATGGATGCGGATGTTGACGTTGTTCCCGGGGCGGACCTGGTGGGCCGCACGCACCTCCGAGAGCGCCTTGACATCCTTCTCCACCTGCACGCCTTCACGCGCAAGCACGGCCTGGCGCAGACGTTCGCGCTCCATCTCCTCCTTGCTGAGGATCTCGCCGCTGGAAGCGGAAAGGGTGGCGTTGCTGACCACGCTCAGGGTCGCGTCGTTGGAGGGCCCATCGTAACGGATGGCCTGCTTGAACTCGTCGGTGAAATCGAAATGCACCACATCATTACCGAAGACCTCGAGGGTCTCGTTGCCCGGGCGCGCGGCACCGAGCGCCGTGGACAGGGAACCGGAGAAGCGGTCGTTGCTGTCACCCGAGAGGGTGAGCATCAGGCGCTCCTCGTCGCCAGACTTCTCGCTCCACACCCGCAGCTCGATGCTCCGGGCGTGCTTCACCAGCACCTTGTTGGTGTCGACCATCTCGGCCCGGAACGGCTCGCCCGGCTTGAGCACGCTCTGGGTCACGAGCGAACTGATGTCGAGGAACATCGCGTTGCCGAACTTGCCCAGCTCGAGCTGGACCTTGCCCTTGAGCAGTTTGCCCTCCACGTGATACGGGAAGGTGCGCAGCAGTTTGACCAGGGTCTCCTCGGCTTCGTCGTAGTCCTCCTCGTCGTACTGGGTCAGCGCGAGGTGGTACATGCCCTCGGCCTGCGAACGCTCGTCGGGCCGCTCGAGAATGCTGGTGAAGATCTCGCGCGCCATGTCGGTGCGGCCGGTCTTACGATCCACGTTGCCCATGCCGAGCTCAGCGTCGAGCCGCGCCCGCGTGTCGGCGAATTCCTGCGATTCGGCGATCGCGCGGTACTGCGCGCGGGCCGAGGGGTATTCCTTGCGCGCGAAGGCGATATCGGCCAGCAGCAGCGCCAGACGGGCGCGCAGTTCGGCACCCGGATCGCGCTGATCAAAGGTCAGCGTCATCTGCCGGGCCAGGCTTTCGGCCTCGTCGTGGCGCTCGAGTTCGATATTGCGGCGGATGACCCACAACGGGAACTGCGGGTTCAGCTCGGCGAGCATGTCCACCGTCTGCTGGGCGACGCCCTCCTGCGAGTAATAATCCCAGGCCGAATCGACGCGCTCCATCTGCCAGAGACGTTGGGCCTCGGCCACCGGCCAGCGCGGATCGCCCTTCTGGTAGGGGTTGCGCTGGCCGACGGAACCCCGCGCGCGCCGCAGCGCCGTTTCGAGTTGCTTGCGCACGTCGCCGTCGAGACGGCCCTTGGCGATCTGCAGGCCGGACGCCGCCAGGGCGTGGGCCAGCTCGAACTCCTCGGCGTCGATCTGCTCCGTTGCGAAGTCGGCAAGGCCCCGCTCGTAGTGGTCGGTGTCGATGTCGCGCGCGATCCGCCACAATTCAGGCACGACCTCGAAGATGCGATGGCGGCGATCCTGCGCCATCAGCGAGCGCATCACCGCTTTGGCGCCCTGCTCGGGCTCGCGATACTTGTCGTAGCTCGCCGGGCCGTAGACGAACAGCTGGAGCAGCCGGTCGGTCTCCTCGACGCTGTACGTGTCGGCGTCGATCGATCCGAGCGACTCCATCCGCGGCAGTTGCGGCCGGTTGGGCGCATCGGCGAGCCGCGGGATGTACTTCGCCAGCGCCGAGAAGTAGCGCTCGCGCGTCTCCGGTTGCTCGCTGAAATCCCACTCGCGGAACCAGCGATCGCCGCGGGCCAGATCATCGATACGCTTGGGGTAGGCGGCCTCTGCGGCCTCGACCATCGCATCGCGTGCCGGCTCGCTCGCGTCCTTGAGGATGCGATCGATCCAGTCGCGGTAGCCATCGCGCGAATAGGCGGGCTTGCCGTCGTAGCCGAAAGGCAGGCGGTCGCGTTCGGCGAACAGGCGCGCAGCGGTGTCGACGATCTTCTTCTGCCGATCGTGACCGACGCGGAAATAGTCGATATCGGCCCAGCCGTTGCGCTTCATCGCCGCGACCACCCGGTCGTCGAACCAGGTCGCCGGCGGGAAGCGGTCGTGCAGCGCCTCGAACTCCTCGCGCACGATCTGCGCGCATTCGACCGCCGGGTTGTAGCGATACCCCTCCGGCGCGGTTTTGGCCATCAGTTCCTTCTCGATGATCGTGGCCATCAAGTCGGTGCCGCGATCCTTGGCGGTCCAGTTGCGGCCATCGCGGGTCCGACGCCAGAAGCGGAACAGGTCCCGCGGCAGCCGCCCCTTGGAGACTTCGCGTTCGAGATGCCTGGCCAGGACGGCATTGACCGCCAAGGCGGCGTCCTGCTCCTCGGAGCGGATCCGCCAGGGCCAATCGCGCCCCTCGTCGAACAGCCGGCGGGCGGCGGTCTCGAGCATACGTACGCCCTGCTCGCCGAGGTGGTCGAGCGCGCGCACCTGGACCTGGATCGAACCCAGGTGGTCCGGTGCGGGCGCGAGCAGACGCAGCAGCGCGGACCCGGCAAACGGCTTGCCGCTCGCCGACCCCGTGGCTGCGGCGTAGACCTTCTCGGCGGCGTCGTTGTAGGCCTTGACGTCGTTGCGCCGATCGGCCATCTCGAGGTCGACCAGTGCCGAGCACAACGCACCCGGCGATTGCGACGGATCGACACGGTTCATCTCACGCAAGGTGCCGAACAGCTCTTCGATGCGGTCGACGTGCTTGAGGTGTTCCGGCTTGGCGTCGTCGCGATTGCGTTGGATGTCGCGCTTCTTGTCCGATTCCCATCGGCGGAAGTCGCGGTGCTTCCGGTCGATCGCATCCTTCTTGATCCGGTCGTCGGCAAAGCTGGCCCAGGTCAACGCCTCGAGCCCGGCGACCATGCTCTGCTTGTCGGTGCCGGCGAGATCCCACAGGCTGTCCAGGTAGTTGTGCATGAAGCTTTCGCTGTAGATCGCCACCGCCGAACGGGCGATCACGTCCTGCCCCACGGTCTTGACCGCTTCACGCCACGGCTTCTCGTCGCGCCCATCGTCGTCGCCCTTGCCGTGCATCACCGCCCAGGTCGGCCAGATCACCTCGCGGGCCATATCCCACGCGAGCTTCGGTTCGAGGTAGCGGCATTCCTTGGTGAAGAAGTGACGCAAGACCTTGCTCAGGTCGTCGCCACCGCTGCTCAAGGCGCGTACGATGCCGGCGTAGGGCGCATGCGAATCCGCCAGCGCGCCCGTGCCCATCGCCAGACAGGCATCGCGCTTGTCGCTCTTGGCGAAGGACAACACCCCGCGGAAGCCGTCGTGGTCGTAGAACCCGGGCTCACTGAATCCGGCCAGAGCGTAGATACCGGGATCGGCGAACTCCCAGACCATGCGGTTGCCGTGCCGGTCGTGCCAGGCGACGAAGCGCTGCCGATCGCCCTGCGACATCGCCTTGAGCGCGGCGATGAGGAACCGCAGTTTCGGCCCGCGGCTACGCTCCCAGCGACGGTCATCGACCTGATCGTCGTCGCCCATCCAGGTGATGCAGATGTTCTTCAAGGCGGCGACCCGGTCGTCGCTATTGG
>JBEPXK010000242.1:0-6153 GCA_041641915.1 Planctomycetota bacterium | reverse complement strand
CAGATGTCTGAGCGCAGCCACACGTTCCTCGGCGAGGATGGCGTAGAAGGCGGTGAGCGCATGAGCCGCGGCATCGCCCCTGGCACAGGTGGCTTCGGCGAGGTTGAACTTGCTCGCGTCGGGGATCCGGCTCAGCGGCAGAGTCACTGCCATCGAACCAGCCTCGAGCTCCAGATCCATATCGTCGATCGCTGTGACCATCACCTCGCGCCGCAGGGTCTCCAACTCGAAGCGCGGCTGCGCACCGCGCTGGAGCGCGGCACGGACCTGACCCGCCAGGCGCTCGTCGTAGGCTCGCTGGGTGGCGCGATCGACCGATCCGCCGGGCACACACGCCATCGCCTCCTCCTCTGCGCCCGCATTCTCGTCATCGTCTGCGTCCCGATCCACAGATACGGCATCGTCTTCATCCCGCTCATCGACCTCGGTGCGCAGAGCGAAGGCCTGTGCGGGCTTGAAACCCGCCGAACGATCGCCGATCGCATAGAGATTGTCGTAGGTGCGGATGAAAATCCGGTTGCCGCTGAAGAACGGTACCGAACAGCTCAGCCAGTAGCCCCACTTGCCCGGCTCGGTCACCGGTTTGCCACGCAGGGCGATGTGCTGTTCGCGCTTCGCGCCCTTCGACGGGGCGAGAAGCAGCTTGTTGGTCGCCACCTCGCCGCCGCCGCCGAGACGATGGACCGACGTCTCACCATAGCTGTCGTGGAGGAAGAGGTGACCGCCCGCGATGACCAGGGCGTTTTTGGCCCGGGTCTTGGTCCGCCGGCCGCCGTGGACCGTGCCGGAACGCGGGTCGACGGCCTTGCCTTCGCTGCCAACGTAGAGCGTATCGCCAAGGAATACCGGGGTGACCTCTCCGCTGCTGGCCTCCTCGTTATGCCACAGGCGTTTCACGTCGAGCGTGCCATCCTGCAATTGAAGCCGCAGACAATGCATGCCACTCTCGGAGAACCGGCGGTTCGAACTGGGGCGATACCGCCCGCCGGTGGAGCCCGAGGAACAGAAGACGACCCCTTCGCCGGCGGTCGCCGGCCCCGCGCCGCCCCCCATCTGGGCCAGATTGCGGGTCAGGACGACGCCGTCACGCACCCGCACCACTTCGCCCGGAGCGGTGAGAACGCAAGGCGTATCACCGAGGGTCAACCCGATCGGCGATCCCACGAAGTAGTTGGTGTAGGCGGTCGGGACCTCCCACATGGTCCGCCCGCTGCTGCGCTCGATGCCGCGCAACACGCCCCCGGTGCTGACGATGAGCACGCCATCGATGATGATCGGACTGTGGACGAAGGAGCCGACGTCGTGCCCGCTGGGATCGAAGTCGCCGAAGAAACGCAACCAGCGGCAGCTGCCGTCCATATCGAAGCAGGCGGCGGCGTTGAAACCGGTGACCACGTAGACCGCTTCACCATCGCTGACCGGCGTCGCGAATTGGAAGCCGATGCCGAAAGTGTTCCACGCCGGCCAGTGGAAGTGGAACTGCTCCTTGAGCTCCTCCCACTTGGGTTCCCAGGTATCGCGATAGGGATTGTTGCGACCGATCCCGGAGGGCTTGAGCACGCTCCACTTGCCATCGTCTTTGGCCAGGAAGATGGCCCCCTCCTTGCGCGCTTGATCAGCATGGGCCTCCGCCTTGGCGCCAGACATCCCGCGCAGCTCGTGCTGGGCACGGTAGCTCTTGATCCGCGCGGCGTAGAGCTCCCGCCGCAGCGCAGCCGCCCGCGCGGACTGGCCACCCGGCAGCGCGGCGAAATGGTCGACCAGCCGCTGCCACAGGATCTCGCCCGAGTCGGCATCGATGCACACGAGCTGCGGCGCATCGTTGCCTTCCGGCCAGCCGGGCTCGCACATCACGAAGGCCCGATCGCCGACCACAATCGGACTGGCGTTACCGTAATTCGGTAGCGGCGTGCGCCAGACGATGTTCCGTCCGCTGGCTTCATCCCAATCGAGCACCGGTCGGCAATCGGCGGGGAACACCCCATGGCCATTGCCGCGAAAGCCGATCGACGGCACCGCATCTTCCACCGCGCCGGCAGCTGGACCGACCAACACACAGACGACAACGATCAACCCACGCACGCACAGCATATTGGCTCCTGCATCGAAGCTGCCACCGATGTGGCCGCTTCTGAGGCATGGCGCGAGCAGATCGTATCGTCACATCCAGATGATCCGTAGCGCACAACCGTTCGCCGACCGTGTGATACAGCTCGGGGCACGGCAACGGCTGGCGATCGCACGCTCCGTCACCCAGGGCGCGGAGCGCCCCAGGTCACCGGATCAGTCCATCACCATCCCACCGCAGACGGGGATCGTCTGCCCGGTGATGTAGCTCGCCTCGTCGCTGGCGAGGAAGGCGACCGCTTTGGCCACCTCTTCCGGATCGCCCATCCGGCCAAGCGGAATCAGACCGATCATCTGCTGCTTGACCTCATCGGGCAGCGTTTCGGTCATCTTGGTGTCGATGTAGCCCGGAGCGACCGCGTTGGCGCGCACCCCGCGCGCGGCGACCTCCTTGGCGGTGGACTTGGTCAGCGCGATCAGCCCGGCCTTGGAAGCCGCGTAATTGGCCTGACCGGCGTTGCCCATCAGCCCGATGACCGAGGCGATGTTGACGATCGAGCCGCTGCGCTGCTTCATCATCTGACGGATGACCGCCTTGGTGCAGAGGAAAGAGCCGCGCAGGTTGACGCTGAGCACCGCATCCCAATCGGCCTCGCTCATGCGCATCAACAGGCCGTCCTTGGTGATCCCAGCGTTGTTGACCAGCACGTCGAGCGCGCCGAAATCCTTGACCACCGCCTTCATCCCGGCGTCGACGCTCTCGGCCTCGGCCACGTTGACCGCGTAGCACTCGACCCGCCGACCGAGGTCGCGAGCCTTCTGCGCCGTCTCGGCGAGCCAGTCGACCTGGAGGTCGCACAGGGCCAGATCGGCCCCCTCGCGGGCCAGCTTGAGCGCGATGCACTGTCCGATGCCGCGGGCGGCGCCCGTGACCACCGCGACCTTCTGCGCGAGTCGTGTCATTGTCGTCCTTTCGGAATCCTCGGATGGTGGGCGGTGGCCCACCTTGGATGGGAAGTGGAGCACGCTACGCCGGAGCCGCGCGGGTTCAATACGGCCGGGGGCTCAGCGCGCCGGGCACGACGGGCCGGGGTCGCCCGGCTCGGGCAGGACCAGCTTGTCGCCCAGCCGCCGACGCAGGCTCTCGCGCCAGACCCGCGAGCCGTCGCTGGCATCCGGGGCCAGGCTTTCGACCAGACGGCCGATACCCGGGTTGGCCTCCATCCGCTCGCGGTTGACGGCAACGATGGTCTCGGAGGTGACCAGCTCGTGACCGACCACACACACGCCGGGAGTCGCGGCGATGGTCGACCCCGAGCGCACGATGTACACCGCACTGCGCCCGGCGGCGACCAGCTCCTCGATGTCGCGGGTGGTCGATTCGAAGCGCAGCGAACGGTCGTCGCCCTCGAGCAGGTTGCGGTAGATCGCTTCGTAATTGGCGTCGATGAGCACCGGCTCCTCGGCGAGGATCGCCAGCTTGGCGTCGTCGGTCCCGCCCCAGCGGCTGCCCGCACCGGTGGCGGCGATCCGGGCCGCGCGCTCGTCGGGCATGAGCACGAAGTGGCCGAGGTAGTCGCCGAGGCCGAGGCTACCGAGGATGCGCACGTCCGTGCTGGTCTCGATCAGGTGCTCCATCAGCTCGCACCAGTTGTGGACCAGACCGGTGTCCACGGCGTCGAGCAGGGTGTTCTGGAACGCGTCGTAGCAGGTCAGCGACAGGTCGCGCTTGTGGCGGCGCAAGTAGGTCGGGGTGACCTCGTGATCGGTGCCGACCAGCACCCCGCGCACGCCGTCCCAGGTGAACTCGAGGTGGTCGAACATCATCCGCGTCGGCCGGCCGAAGCGCCCGAGATCGAGCTCGAGATGGAGCATGCCCGCGGCCGCGCGCTGGACCGGATCCGGATCCTGGCGCAGATCCTGCAGCAGATCGTCCACCGCCGCCTTGGGGCTGAAGCACAGGCGAGTGACGCCCTGTGCATCGTGATAGCGCCGCATCCGCGCCAGCGCCACGGCGACCTCGTCGAGGTCGTGGCCGGCGTCGTCGGCCGCGCGCATGGTCGCCGTCTCATCGCCCGCGTGGGCGTCCCAGATATGTATCAGCCCTTCTTCGAGCTTGACCCGCCGCTTGTCGTCACGCACCAGCTGGCGCACCGCCGCGACCAGCTCGCCGTCGAGCCAGCCGATGCGCACCAGGCGCTTGAGCACGTCGTCGAGCGAACCGCCCTTGGGCGGCAGCGCGATGATCACCGGTTCCTGCATCGCTCCTCCGTGGGCGGGACAGGATGGGCGAGCCAGACGATACTCCAGGGATTTCACCGCAAGCGCGGTTCCCGCCCGCCGCACCTCACCGCAGGCCGGCCCCTTCCGCTGCGCCATCGGCCGCTGAGACCGCCGCGCGTTCAAGCGCGGTCACGGTCTGGCGCAGCGCCGCGCGCAAGGAGCCGTGGGGGTGACGGGCAGCCTCGGGGGCCGGAATCGCATCAAGGGCGGTCAGACGCGCACGCAGCGGCGCGAGCAGATCGGGCACGCGCAGTTCGTGCAGCAGGATCACCAGACCGATGCGCTCGCGATCGTCGGCGTCCGCGCGATCATAGCGTTCGAGCAGCGGTGCGCGCCAGCGCCGTGGATCATCGCGCCGCAACAGGGCGAGCGCCCGCGGTGGCCAGTAGGGCGGCCCCTGATCGAGAAAGCCGTCGACCAGCGGCATCAACTCGCTGGCGGGGAACCGGGCCAGGTCCGCGCGGGTCGCGGCGAAGCTGGGGTCGTGCAGGCGGGCGATGAAAGCGTCGCGGGCGTAGAGCTCGGCCACGCGATCGCCGTGATCGCGCCACCACAGGGCCCAGGCCTGACCCGGTCCGGCGTGGTGGCCGGTCAGCCGCCGCAGGGTCTTGGCCGCGGCTTCGCGTTCGATCCCCGCGCGCCGCCCGGCCGCGACCCGACAAAGGGCCGAGAGCGCGCGGCTGTCGCCGTTGGCGCTCAGCGCGGTCGCGGCGTCGGCGACCACCTGGGGATCGCGATGGTCGAGCAGCGCGCTGAGCGCCGGGGACAGACGCGGATCGCCGATCTGATAGCTGGCCTCGATCAGGGCCAACTTGCCAGGCACCGCAACCGCCTCCAGGGCCCGGGCGAGATCGTCGACATTGCCCGCCCGAGCGGCGATGCTGAACAGACTGGCACGCATCGCCTGCTGGATCGACTTGATCTCCGCGGGTCGATCCCGACGCCCCGCCACCTGCAGACGCGAGAGCTCGCCGCCGGCATCGCGCCACCAGGCCAGAGGCTCGAGCGCACGTGGATCGCCAAGCAGCCCGAGGGCGAGCGCGGCCGACTCACGCACAGCGGGCACCGGGTCAATCAGCGCGGCGCGGATCGGCGCAAAGGCCTCGGATTCACCGCTCGAACCCAGGCCCAGGATCGCCTGTTCGCGAACCAATGCGGCGGGGTCGCGGGCCAGATCGACCAGCAACGGGAAACCCGCCGGGGCGTCGATAGCGCTGACCACCGTAGCCACCCGCGCCCGGACCGACGCGGCGGCGTCGCGTGAGAGGAGCGCGAGATCGGGCAGCGCCCGCGCGCCCATGGTCGCCAGCGCACGCATCGCCGGGCGGTGTACGGGCTTGCGGCTGCTGGTGAGTTCTGCGAGCCTGCGCTCGAGACGCCGGCGGAAGGCGTCGGTCTCGCTCTGCGCGCCCGGCAGCGCGCCAATGATCGTGAGGAGTGCCACCACGATGAGAAAGCGGATACCCATGCCCGGTTCTTACCCGCGCACCGCACACTCCGCAACCGCGTTCACGTCGTCTGCCGACGCGCGCCGGTCGCGGCGATGAGCGCGATCCCCTTCGCCGTCGGCGCACCGGTCACCGGCGGTGGCGCCCGCCGCTGGACGCCAGCGATCCCGGCCGCGATCGTCGCCGATCCGCGTTTTCCGCCGCTGTTGCGCGCGGCCACCGATGGCGTGGACTTCTCCGCCGCCCGCGCGCTGGTCACCGGCGCCTCGGCCCCGCAGACCATCGGCCACGCCATCGCCCGCGGCCTGCTCGCTGGCGGGGCCACGGTGGTGATCGCCGGCTCGCGGCCGCTGCC
>JBEPXK010000241.1:0-6155 GCA_041641915.1 Planctomycetota bacterium | reverse complement strand
CCCTGCGGCCCATTCTCGCAGAAAACCACCCCTCGGTCGGCCGGTCGCCCAGCCAAGCCTGGCTGGGCTCCACTCGCTGGCGGTTCCGAGGTTTGGGGCTCTGAGGGACCCGTCTCACCTGAGGCTTCCTTCAGAGGCGGGCGCTGCCCCATAGGCGTTAGCCTAACAGTGCGCGATAGCGCTGCTGGCCGAATGAGCTGGCCGATGTCCGCGTCCAGATCGCGCGGCGCTGCGGCGTGGTCGACCTCAGCGCGCTCGATCCCGTCGCGGCTGCCACACCGGCTCCCAGGTCGGCTCGGCGAGTTCCGCTGCAGTGGTCGCGGTGCCGTCGCTCAGCGCGTTCCACGCCGGCGGGGCGTCGCCCGCGGCGAAGGGTGTGGCGTAGAGCGTCCCCGCCTCGGTGATGGCGAACAGCCGCTGTCCCTGCCGGTCGGGATCCTCCGGCCAGGCGTAGCAGACGTAGTGCAGTTCTGCCGGACGTAGCTGCTCGGCGGTCAGTTCCCCTGCCGCGACCAGCTCCTGCATGGTGGCGAAGTCGACCATGCCCTTGCCGGCGAGGCCGACGTAGATCTTGAAACAGTAGCCGTTGCGCACATGGACGCCGTCACGCTGCGGCCAGTCGTCGATCAGCTCGACTTCAAGCTTGGCGGAGAATGGTGCGACCCGGCCCGAGAGCTGGTCGAGGAAACCGAATTCGCCCATGCTGTCCATGTCGACATCGTTGAATGCCGAGCCCTGCCAGGTGACCTGGGCCGGATGCACGCCGTGACGCAGGGCGAACATCGCGGCGTGTTCCTGGGCCCGCCCGCGCCGGGCGCGGGCGGCGATCTGCCAGCGTACCCCGGCGATGGCCATGGCCATCGCCGGGAGCGCGGGGCCGACCAGGCCCTGCGCGCGATAGCGCAGGCGGGTGTTGGCCTGCTCGAGCGCGAAGTGCCCGGTATGTAGCCGGCGTTGGCTCAGCGCGACAACCTGCGCGGCCAGCGGACGGTAGTCGCGCGGCAGCATGCCGCCGAAGGTGCCGAGCAGATCGGCGCCGATCGCGGTGAGGGTGTCGAGATCGAGCGCACCGAGCGCCAGCAGGCGCTGGCTCGGATCGTGGTCGGCCAGGGCGGCGCGCATGGCGGCCGATTCGGCCCAGCCGCCCGTGCCGTCGGTCCAGGCGCGCACCGCCGCGGGTGCGTTGCTCAGCACCCAGTGCCCCTCGGTGCAGGCGACGGTGGGGATCACCGGCACGGTTTCGCGGCCGCCGGGGGTGGGCAGGTGGACCAGCGCGGTGGAGCCCGGGGATGGCAAGACGATGCGGGCGCGTTTGGCGAGCGCGCGCAGCACGGCATCGAGTGCGTCGCTGCGCGGGATCGCGATCACCGCCCCGGGTAACAACGGTCCCCGGCGCAGCGCCACCACCGCGGTGCCGGCGAGGCTGCGGCAGGTGGCGGGCAGATCGTGTGGCAGGCCCAGTTCCTGCCATCCGGCTTCGGCTTTGGCGAGCTCGTCTGGCGGGAGCAGGGCGGTGAGCAGGCGCCACAGTTGCTCGCCGTCCAGGCTCAGCGCGAGCATGCCGATGGTCTGGGCGTCGAGATGGGCGAACACGCGCGGATCGATGTTGCGGTAGGTTTCACCGAGCGGGTCGGTGAGCGCCATTTCATGCAGCCCGGCGTCAACCAGTCGTGCGGCGTAGCGCAGGGTGCCCAGGCCTGCGAGCAGATCGACCAGACCCGGGGTGCGGTCGCCCAGCTCTCTGCGCGCGGCGGCGGCCAGGCCGGCGCAGTCGACGCTTAGCGTCAGATCCGCCGCGGTCGGTTGCGGCGCGGCGAGAGGCGTGGGTTCGCGGTTGAAGTGGACATCGAACCACGCTGCGCGGCGCACGAGCACCGCGGCGTCATCGAGGCGCACCGCGCCGTCGGCTTCGGCGATGTCCGGTAGCGGATCGCCAGCGGCGGAGAGGTTGCGCCAGATCTCGTCGGCGAGACCGGGGGCGTGCACGCTGAGGTTCGCCGTGGCCACCCCACCGTCGATCGGTAGCGCTTCGAGCTGGCCGTGGGCCGCGCTCACCTGTTTGAGCAGGTCGATGGTCGAGGGGCCGAGCGGGGTGGGCATGACCAGGCGCATGGTGGCCGGCGTGGGCATCAGCTGGACGATCTCGGCGTAGACGCTGGTGGCGAAACGCTGCCGTGACCGCTCCAGGTCTGCCATTGTAAGCGTGACCAGCGCGGCTGGTTCGCCGCGCTGGGCGAGCGCGGCCAGGAGGTCGTCTGCATCGGATTGCGGCTCGAGCGCCTGGGCCAGGGGGGCGAGCGCGAGCAGGAGGGCGAGCGCGAGCGGGCGGTAGGGCATGCGGTCTCCGATCGTGGCCGGTGGCGTCGAGCGACCATAGCCGTGGGATCGTCGTGCAGCAAGCGGCCTCGCACGCGTAACCGCTGTGGCCGGCAAACGACGTACCCGCGATCGGTCGATCGCGGGTACGTGTAGGGGAACAGCCGGTGCGATCGTCTCAGCCGGTGATCAGGCGCTTCATCTCGTCGAGTTTGGCTTCGAGCAGGTCGGCGTCGTCCGCTTCCATGTTGAGCCGGACCACGGGTTCGGTGTTCGAGGCGCGGATATTCGCCCACCAGTGGTCGAAGCGTACGGTGAGACCGTCGAGCTCGGTGATCTCGGCCCCGTCGAGTTCGCGGATGCGGGCGAACGCGGCGTCCTTGTCGGCCTTGAAGTTGATTTCGCCGGAATGGTGGTATTTGCGCAGGGGGGCGATGCGTTCGGCGGTGGAGCTGCTGCGGCTGAGCACGTTGCAGAACAGGATGAAGGCGTAGAGGCCGGAGTCGCCGCCGAAGAAGTCGCGGAAGTAGTAGTGCCCGGAAAGTTCGCCGGCGAAGATGGCCTGCTCCTGCTTCATCCGCGCCTTGATCTTGGTGTGGCCGACGGGGGTCTCGACCGCCCGTCCGCCGCGTTGTTCGACCACTTCGGGGACGATCTTGCTCGATCGCAGATCGTAGCAGATGGTGCAGCCGGGCTCGCGCTCGAGGAAGTACTCGGCGACCATCGCGGTGACCAGGTCGCAGGAGATGATCCGGCCGTGCTCATCGACCAGCGCGCAGCGGTCGCCATCGCCATCGAAGGCGGCGCCGAAGTCGGCCCCGGTCTGCTTGACCTGGGCCTGGAGCCAGGTGAGGTTCTCGTTCTTGAGCGGGTTGGCTTCGTGGACGGGGAAGCGCCCGTCCGGATCGAAGAGCATCGGGATCAGTTTGAGCCCAGGCAGCTTATGGGCCAGCGACTGGAACATGGTGCCGATGATCCCGTTGCCGCCGTCGACGACCACGGTGATGTCGCGTTCGAGGTCGAGTCCGCCGGCGAGGAAATCGGTATAGGCATCAAGGATCAACGCCTCGCTGATCGCGCCGCCCGCACGCTTCACAATTGTGCAGTTGCGGGCGAGTTGCTCGATCTCGGGCATGCCGCTATCGCCGGCGACGGGGACGAAGCCTGGGCCGGTGAGCTTGATCCCGCCGTAGCCCGGGGGGTTGTGGCTGGCGGTGATCTGGGCGCCGCCAGACGTATCCAGATGGTGCATGGCGAAGGTCAGCGCGGGGGTGGAGATCATGCCGCAATCGACCACGTGGACTCCGGCGTCAACCAGCCCGGCGATGAAGGCGCCCTTGAGCGCGGGGCCGGAAACGCGCATGTCGCGGGCCACGGCGTAACGCTTGCCGGCGAGGTCGAGGTGCTGGGCAGTCGCATTACCGATGCGGTACGCGAGATCTTCGTTGAGGACGCTGGGGTAGAGGCCGCGGATGTCGTAGGCTTTGAAGGGCTCGGGCATGATGGCGCTCCGGGTGGGGCGGGGTGGAAGTGGTCGGGTGCGGTTCCGTTGCGGTCGGTCATATCCGTGAGCGCTTGGCATGCCAGCCCGGGCTCATCCGCGCCGTGCCGGGGCGGGCCGACGCCAGTGGACACCCCCCCGGCGCGGGCTAGCCTGCCCCCATGCGTGGAACCGAGACCCTGCGGGTGGACGTGGTCGGCGCCGAGCCCGGCAGCGATCCCCATCTGGTGGCCGAGCTGGCCCATCTTGGCCTGGGGCACCTGAGCGATGCCCGCAGCAGCACCTACTACCTGTTGCGCGGCCGGATCGACACCGCGGCCGCGCGCCTGCTCGGCGAGCGTCTGCTCGGCGATCCGGTCACCGAGCAGATCCTGACCAGCCCCCGCGATGCGGCGGGCTGGCGGGTGATCGAGGTGCAGAAGCGGCCAGGGGTGATGGATCCGGTCGAGGCGAGCGTGCTCAAGGCCGCCGGCGATCTGGGCATCGCGCTCGATGCGGTGCGGATCGGCCGCCGGGTCGAGGTCGCCGGGGCGAGCGACGCCGAGTGCGAGCAGATCGCCTGGCGCATCCTGGCCAACCGCGCGATCGAAGCGGTGGCGATCGATCCGGGTGATCCGGTGCGCTTTCCCGAGCCCGTCGGCGAGACGCGGCACCGGCGGACCGAGGTCGCGATCAGCGGGCTCGATGACGAGGCGCTCGAGCGCCTGTCGCGCGAGGGCTGCCTGAGCCTGACCCTCGATGAGATGCGCGCAGTGAAGGCGCACTTCGCCGGGCTCGGGCGCGAGCCGACCGACGCCGAACTCGAGACCATCGCCCAGACCTGGAGCGAGCACTGCGTCCACAAGACGCTCAAGGGCCTGATCGACTACCACGGCCCCGACGGCCAGGAGACGATCGACAACCTGCTTAAGCAGACCATCGCCCGTGCGACCAACGAACTCGATCAGCCGTGGTGTATCTCGGTCTTCAGCGACAACTCCGGTATCATCGAATTCGACGTGGACCACGGCGTCTGCTTCAAGGTCGAGACCCACAATCATCCCTCGGCGATCGAGCCCTACGGCGGGGCCAACACCGGCCTCGGCGGGGTGATCCGCGACATCATGGGCACCGGTCTCGGCGCGCGACCGATCCTCAACACCGACGTGTTCTGCTTCGGTGACCTCAGCGCCGAACCCGAGCAGTTGCCGCCCGGCACCATCCATCCCCGGCGGCTGATGCGCCGGGTGGTCGCCGGCGTGCGCGACTACGGCAACCGGATGGGTATCCCCACGGTCAACGGCTGCGTGCGCTTCGACGATCGGTACGTCGGCAATCCCTTGGTGTTCTGCGGCACCGCCGGGCTGATCCCGCGCGATTGTTGTTTTGGCGCCGCGCAGCCGGGCGACCAGGTGGTGGTGGTCGGCGGGCGCACTGGGCGCGATGGCATCCACGGCGCCACCTTCTCGTCGATCGAGCTGAGCGAGGAGTCGGAGAGCGTCAGCTCGGGCGCGGTGCAGATCGGCAACGCGATCGAAGAGAAACGGGTGCTCGACACCTTCCTCCAGGCGCGCGACGCGGGTTGTTTCAGCGCTACCACCGATTGCGGCGCGGGGGGCATCTCCTCGGCCATCGGCGAGATGGGTGAGGAGGAGGGCGTGCGGGTCCACCTCGAACGGATGCCGCTGAAATACGCAGGGCTGTCCTACACCGAGATCTGGATCTCCGAGGCCCAGGAGCGGATGGTGGCAGCGGTGCCGCCGGCCAAGCTCGAGCAGGCGCTGCGCATCTTCGCCGCCGAGGGCGTCGAGGCGACGGTGGTCGGCGAGATCACCGGCGAGAAGCGGCTCGAGCTGTACTATCACGACGAGCAGGTCGCCGATCTCGACATGGGCTTCCTCCACGACGGTGTGCCGCGGCTGGCCCGACGGGCGGAGTTCACGCCGGTGCCCGAGGCGGTCGAGGAACTCGACCCGCCGGCCGATTACGCCGCTGCGCTCTGTGCGGTGTTGGCGCGGCCGAACGTGGCCTCCAAGGAATGGGTCATCCGTCAGTACGATCACGAGGTCCAGGCGGGTTCGATCGTCAAACCGCTG
The DNA here is from genome assembly GCA_041641915.1 of Planctomycetota bacterium. Taxonomy (GTDB): domain Bacteria; phylum Planctomycetota; class UBA11346; order UBA11346; family UBA11346; genus SLQH01. Next base: position 263 of record JBEPXK010000241.1, on the reverse strand, counting down.
GTCGGCGTCGACCGCGCCGGTCCGTCGGACGCGGCGGTGGTCGCGCCGCTGCTGGGTCGCGACCGCGGCGTGGCCGTCAGCTGCGGGTTGAACACCTGCTATGGCGACGTCGATGCCTACCACGCCGCTGCCGCCGGTATCGAGGAGGCGTTGCGCAACCTGGTTTGCGTCGGCGCTCCGCTCGATCGGGTTGCCTTGCTCGACAATTTCAGCTGGGGTCGATGCGATCGGCCGGAGAACCTCGGCGCCCTGGTGCGCGCGTG
>JBEPXK010000240.1:0-6163 GCA_041641915.1 Planctomycetota bacterium | reverse complement strand
GCTGAGCGGGTGGCTCGACGACCTCGACGGGCTCGACGAGGCGCTGCACGGTTACCACCGGACGCTGCACGAGTGGCGCCGTGCGGTGGAGGCGGCGCAGGCCGGCCGCGAGCGGCATGCCCAGGTCGTCGCCGATGCCGACGCCTGCGCCGCGCGGGCCGAGCGGCAACGCGCGCGCGCCGAGGAGAGCCACGGCCTGGCCGTGACCCGCGAACGCGAGCGCGTGGTTCTGGAGCAGACCCAGGGGGCGGCGGTGGAGGCGCTGCTGGCCCGGCTCGATGCCCTGCGCCAGCGACTGGAGGCGCAGGAGGCCGAGGAACGGCGTCTGCGCAACGAGGAGCTCGCGCGCAATCGCGACGAGGCCGAGGCCGCGGGGCAACGCAGCGAGGCCGAGCGCGTGCTTGCCGCGGCCACCGAGCGGCGCGGCCAGGCACTCGCGGCGCTGCGCGGCGTCTGCGAACGGGAACTCCTCGCCGGCCTCGGCGAGCGCTGGCGCGCGCCGCTGAGCGCTGAGGCATCCGATACCCAGGTGGTGCAGTGCGCGCGCGAACTGGCCAGGACCTTCGCCGACACCGTGTGCGACGAGCGCTCCGTCAGCGCCGTGGGCACGCGTATCGGCGAGGCGAACCAGACCCTGCAGACGGCGCTCTCGATCCACGACCACCGGGTGCATATCGAAGACGTTCACGGCATCTGGCAGGTGCGCGTGCCCTACATGGGCGGTGAGTGCGATATCGCCCAGTTGGCCATACGTCTGGCCGACGACATCGACCAGCGCCGCCACCTGCTCACGGCCAGAGAGCGCGAGGTCATCGAGAATTTCCTCATCGACGAGGCCTGCGAGCAGCTCCACCGCCTGCTGCACGAGGCCGAGAGCTGGACCGCCGACGTCAACCGCGAGCTTGCCGAGCGGCCGATGTCCACCGGCCTGGCGTTACGCTTTCGCCGGGTGGTGGCCGCCGACGCGCCGGCCGGCTGCGCCGAGGCCTGCGACCGCCTGCTGCGACCGGCCCACGCGTGGTCGCCCGACGACCGCGCCGCGCTCAACGATTTCCTGCAGCATGCCATCGCTGCGGCGCGCGAGGCGCAGCCCGGTCACAGCTGGCAGGAGCAGCTCGCCGCGGCGCTCGACTACCGTCGCTGGCACCAGATCAACATCGAGCGGCGGCAGGACGGCAAGTGGACGCGGCTCACGCGCCGCTCGCACGGTACCGGTTCCGGCGGCGAGAAGGCGATCGCACTCACCGTGCCGCAATTCGCCGCCGCCGCCGCCCACTATCGCGCCTCGCAGACCGCTCCCCGGTTGATCATGCTCGATGAGGCCTTCGTCGGCATCGACGCCGACATGCGCCGTAAATGCATGGGCCTGCTCACGGCTTTCGACCTCGACGTGGTCATGACCAGCGAGCGCGAATGGGGCTGCTACGACACGGTGCCGCGCCTCGCCATCTACCAGATCGCCGCCGCTCCCGCCGGCGAGTGCGTGGCCACCACGCGCTACGAGTGGAACGGCAAGCAGCGGGTGCGGGAGGGCGATGCATGAGCCGCATGTGTATTGTGTGCGGCGCAGCGCGACCGAACGAGCAATTCGGCGGACGGGGTCGGCGGGCGGTCGTGTGCAAACGGTGCCGGCGCCTCGGGCGTGACCACGTCGATGCGGCTTTGGAGCGGCTGTGGATGGAGGGTCTGGCCGACCAAAATACCATCAGCCCAGGCAACGTGGCACGTCTGCACGCCCTGGCCATTGGCGATCGCCCGGAGCTGGCGCGCATGGCGATCGACTGCCTCGCCCTGGCCGCGCTGGGCAATGACCGGAAGCAGCGACGCAAGCAGCTGCGGAAGATTATTCCCGAACTCGGACGGGCGGCGTGGACGGCCGGGTGGATCCCCGACTGCGACGACAGTGCGGCTGTCGCCTGCGATGAGGAGATCGCCGATGCGTCTGCCGCGCAGCCGCCGACAGCCGTCGACGAGCCGCCGTTCTGATGGGACCCGACGACCCGATCCGGTTGCGCAAGGTTCTCGGGGTGCCGGCCTGGGCGTGGTTGCGCACGCGCTTGCGCAAGCGCCTGGCGGCAGGGCGCGAACTGCCGGCGGTCGTGGTGTTGCGTGAGCCGAGCGCCGAGCAGCGGCGTGCTGCCAACGCGCTGTTCGCGACGCCAGGCGCCACGGGACCGGTGCGTGTGCGTCTGAACGCCTTGGCCAGCGTGCTGCGCGAGGCCGGCCTGGCTGGCGATGTACCGCAGGCGCTCATAACGATCGACGGCCCCATCCCGGACCGGCTCGCCGAGACCGCACGCGACCGCGCCACCTGGGAGGCCGTCGACACCCGGGCTCGCGCGCGCATCCCCGATCCCCACGACCGGCTCCCGGCCATCGCCGCCGCCGGGTTGTGGCGTCGCATGAGCGCTGGCGATGCGGCCCAGGCCGCGGTCTGGATCGACGCACTCGCGGCGATCCTCACCGGCTGCGACGGGCTGCACCTGGCCGAACTCGCGGCGCGGGTGACCGGCGACGCCCACGCCCTCGACCGCGGCACGCCCCTGGGGCGCCTCGCGGTACGTCTGCTCGGCGGCGACGACGAGAGCTGGCGCGAAACCTGGCAGCGCGCCGGCGTGGCTGTCGGCGAGACCACCTCCACCGTACTCACGTTGGGCCTGCGCTGGGCACGCGGGCCGTTGGCCGCGGCGTGGAACGCCCACGCCGCGGCGCACGAGCCGCTCGTGCTCACCGCCCGCATGCTGGACGCCGACTGCGCACCGGCGCCGGTGGCGCGTCTGTTCGTATGCGAGAACCCCACCGTCCTCGAAGCCGCCGCCCGGCGTGGTTGCCATGCACCGCTGGTCTGCATCGCCGGTCAACCGGGCGCGGCGGCCCTGGCATTGCTGACGCGCTGTGAGACCAGCGAAATCTGCTACCACGGCGATTTCGACTGGGCGGGCATCACCATCGCCAACGGTCTGGCGCGGCGCTTGTCGCGCTTCAGGCCCTGGCGTTTCACCGCCGAGGACCTGCGTGCCGCCGCCGCGCTGCCCGGTCCGCCGCTCGTCGGCGACGGCGTCATGCCCACCTGGGACCACACCTTGCACGCAGTCCTGCAGGCGCGCGGGCACGCGCTGCACGAAGAATCCGTACTCGATGACCTCCTACAGGACCTGCGATGAGCACCGACACCATCACTTTCCGCGACCGCCTCTCCCGCCTCACCTTCCGCCGCGCGGCCAAACTGCTCGGCCCCGAGGGCGAGCAACTCATCCACGCGGGGGGGCGGTACGAGTTCGACAACCTCGATGAGCTCGTGCACCTGGGCGATGACCACTTCGCGGTGTCGGTCGGCGGCGTGCAGGTCACCATCACGCCGGATCTCCACCGGCCCAAGCGGCTGGCGTGGGCATGCAGCCGGTGCGATGGCGTGTGCGAACACGTCGGCGCCGCGTTTTCGCTGATCCTGGAAGAGAAGACGGCGTTGGGCCTGGCCAAGGCTCCGGACCTGGAACCGGTGGCGGCCCTTAGCGAGGAGGAGGCCACAGACCGGGCCCTGGCCGAGCGCGCGCAGCGCGCAGAAGACGAGCCGATGCGTATCCGCGCGGCCGAGCCCGGTGTACTGTGGACCGACTATGCGGTGACCAACACCCTCACGGGCAAGACCTACCGCGTCGCGCTGCGCAGCTTCGACCGCTACGAGAGCTACTGCAGCTGCCCGGATTTCCGCGCCAACACCCTGGGTACCTGCAAACACATCCTGCGCGTACAGCGATCGATGCGCAAGCGCAGCACCAGGAAGCAGCGTTCCACGCCCTACCGGCGCACGGGCTTCTCCGTCGCGCTGCGCTACGGCGAGCCCATCGAATTGCGCCTGCTGCCGCCAGCCGAGCTCGATGCATCGACCAGGCGCGCGCTCGAGCGCATGCACCGTGGGCCGGTCACCGATGTCCATGCGCTGCTGCGGCTGGTGCCCAAGCTCGAGGCGCGGGGCTTCGCCGTGCGCATCCATCCCGACGCCGAGGCCTACATCGAGCGCTGGTTGTACCGCGACCGCATCGCGCAGACGGTTGCCGCAGTGCGTGCCGACCCGGCGCGGCATCCCTTGCGCACCGGACTGCTGAACGCCGAGCTGCTGCCCTACCAGCTCGACGGCATCGCCTTCGCCGTCGGTGCCGGCCGGGCGATCCTGGCCGATGACATGGGCCTGGGTAAAACCATCCAGGGCATCGGCGTGGGCGAGTTCCTCGCGCGTTTCGCCGACATCCGCCGTGTGCTCGTGGTCTGCCCAGCCAGCCTCAAGGGGCAGTGGCAGCGCGAGGTCGAGCGCTTCTCGGGCCGCAGCGCCGTGCAGGTGATCGGGGCGATGGCCGAGCGACCGGCGCAGTACGCCGGCGACCAGTTCTTCACCATCGCCAATTACGAACAGGTGTTGCGCGACCATCACGCCATCGGCCACCTGGAGTGGGATCTGATCATCCTCGACGAGGGTCAACGCATCAAGAATTGGGAGGCCAAGACGAGCCAGGTGATCAAGGACCTGCGCTCGACCTTCGCGCTGGTGCTCACCGGCACGCCGCTGGAGAACCGGCTCGACGACCTCTACTCGGTGGCGCAGTTCATCGACGATCGCCACCTGGGCCCGGCCTTCCGCTTCTTCAATCGGCATCAGGTCACCAACGAGAAGGGCCGGGTGCTCGGCTATCGCCACATGGACGAGATCCGCGCCAACCTGCGGCCGTTCCTGCTGCGACGTACGCGCGCGGCCCTGCTCAAGGAGCTGCCGCCGCGCAGCACCGAGGTCGTGCGCGTGCCTGCCACCTGTGAGCAGCTCGAGCTACACGACGGGCAGAAGCGCATCGTCGCGTCGATCATCGCGAAGCCGTACATCTCGGAGATGGATTTGCTGCGCTTGCGCCGCGCGCTCGGCCAGTGTCGCATGGTGGCCGACAGCACCTTTCTCTGCGACAAGATCGCCCCGGGGCATTCGTCGAAACTGGAGGCGCTCGCGGATCTGCTCGGCAACCTCGCGCAGGAGGAGGGGCGCAAGATCGTGCTCTTCAGCGAGTGGACGACCATGCTCGATCTGATCGAACCGCTGCTGGGCGAGGTGGGCTTGGGTCACGTTCGCCTTGACGGTTCGGTACCGCAGAAGAAGCGGCAGGGACTCGTCGACCGGTTCAGCAAGGACCCGGACTGTCGCGTGTTCTGCTGCACCAACGCCGGCTCGACGGGTCTCAACCTGCAGGCCGCCGACACGGTCATCAACGTCGACCTGCCGTGGAACCCGGCGGTGCTGGAGCAACGGATCGGCCGCGCCCATCGCATGGGTCAGACGCGCCCGGTGCAGGTCTACCTGCTGATCAGCGACGGCACGATCGAAGAGACGATGCTGCAGACCCTGGCCACGAAGGCCGATATGGCCCAGGCCGTGCTCGACCCGGAAAGCGACATCACCGACGTCTCCGTGAACAGCGGCATCGACGAGCTCAAGCGCAAGATGGAGGTCCTGCTCGGGCGGCCAGAGGCCGCGGGCGAGGACGACGCGCAGAAGCGCGCCGTGGCCGAGCAGCTCGAACGCAGACGTGCCATGGAGGAGACCGGCGGCAAGCTGGTGGCGTCGGCCTTCGACTTCCTCGCCGCGGCCTTGCCGGTGCGGGATCAGGCGGACGACGCACTGAGTGCGCAGATCGCGGACAACCTGCGCGCGTGTACCGATCAGGGCGACGACGGTCGGGTGCGCCTGACCATCGACCTCGGCGACGGCGGCGCCCTCGATCGCCTCGCCAGCAGCCTCGCCGCGATCATGGCCGGGGCGCCCCAAGGGCAGGTTGGTTCCCGGGAGGCAGTCCGTCGATGACTGGCGCTGGCGATCGCCGGCGCTTCCATCCCCCAAAGCGAGGCGATCCCCCAGTTGCGCGGCTGCGCCCCTGTCGGGCCTGGCCGCTGCGCGGCCTGCGCGGCGCTCGCTTCGCTCGCATTGTAACCGCGCACCGGCCGACCGAGGGGTGCTTTTCTGCGAAAATGGGCCGCAGGGCGGAACCGGCATCGCAGAGCGATAGCCGGCCCCGGTGGGGCCGGCGGCCGGTGGAGCGCGACGAGCGACAGCGAGGAAGCCGGGCCCGGAGGGACGCAGAAAACGCGGCCGGAGGCCGCGAACCCCGACCGAGGCCGTGGGGGG
>JBEPXK010000239.1:0-6191 GCA_041641915.1 Planctomycetota bacterium | reverse complement strand
CCGCTGCTGTTCACCCTCGACCGGCTCTATCAGGGGGTGAGTCAGAACGGTCCCGAACAGCTACGGCTGATCGTTCAGGCGAGCACCGTTGGCTATCTCTTCCTCGGCGCGATCGCCTTCATGCGCCACGACGCGGTGTCGTGGTCGCGGATGCTGTTTCTGATGGCCTGGGCTTTCACCTGTCTGCTGGTCCCGTTGGGGCGGGCGGTGGTACGGCGGACCTGCGCCCGGCGGGCCTGGTGGGGGCATCCGGCGGTGGTGCTCGGGGCGGGCAAGACCGGCGAGTTGATCATCCGCCAGTTGCAGGAGCACCCGGCGATGGGACTCAAGCCGATGGCGGTGCTCGACGATGACCCCGCCAAGCACGGCGAGCTGGCCGGGGTGCCGGTGGTCGGCGGCCTGGAGCTGGCGCCCCGAGTCGCCCGTGAGCGCGGCATCCGCCATGCGATCGTCGCCATGCCCGGATCGGACTATTCCCGGCTGCGCGAGCTCGACGAGCGCGAGGCCGACATCTTCCCGCATCTGATCATCATCCCGCCACTGGTCGGCTTCACCAGCCTGTGGGTCGAGGCCAAGGAGGTCGGCGGGACCATCGGTCTCGAGGTCAAGCGGCGGCTGCTGCTGCCCTGGCCGCGGCTGGTCAAGCGGGTGACCGATCTGGCGATGACCGTGGTGGTGAGCCTGTTCGCGATCCCGGTGCTGCTGGGCATCGCTCTGCTGATCAAGCTGAGTTCGCGCGGGCCGGTGCTCTACCGCCAGGAGCGCATCGGGCGCGATGGTCGCCACTTTCGCGCCTGGAAATTCCGCAGCATGGTCTGCGACGCCGACACGGTGCTCGCGCACCACCTGGCCGAGCACCCCGAGTTGCGCGCCGAATGGGAGCGCGACCACAAGCTGCGCGACGATCCGCGGGTGACACGGGTCGGCCGCTGGCTGCGCCGGACCAGCCTCGACGAGCTGCCGCAGCTGTGGAACGTGTTCCGTGGCGAGATGAGCCTGGTCGGACCACGACCGATCGTCGACGAGGAGATCGCACGCTACGGCCACGCCTTCCGCCTGTTCACCCGCGTGCGCCCGGGGGTGACCGGCCTGTGGCAGATCTCTGGCCGCAACGACCTCGATTACGACCAGCGCGTGGCCCTCGATACCTATTACGTGCGCAACTGGAGCCCCTGGCTCGACCTCTACATCCTCGCCCGCACGGTCAAGGTGGTGCTCGCCGGCAAGGGCGCCTACTGAGCCGGGCCGGCGGCGGCGCCGCCCTTCCCCGGCCGCTCCGGGGGTCTACCCTGCGCCGGCCATGGCCGATCCCCGTGTGGTTCCCGCGCTCGCCGTCGACCAGCCAGACCGTTGGGCGGCGGTGGGCAGGTGGTTTCTCGGACTCGGCGCGGTCGTGTTCCTGGCCGCGATCCCGGTCAAGCTGAGCTTCCAGAACGTCGGCTTCATCAGCATGATCGTCGGTGCTGTGCTGGTGCGGGCGCGGCTGTGGCGCCATCCTGGTTTCGTCATCGCCTGTGGCTTCGCCGCCTGGCAGGCGCTCAGCGCCGTGGTCAGTCCCTATCCGGACCCGATCCATCGTTGGGGCATGGCCTACAACTGGCTCGCCTTCTATCTTTGCGCCACCGCTTTCGCGGATTCGCGTTGGCCGCGCTGGGGCCTCAAGCTGATGGCCGTGACCTGCGTGCTGGTGCTGGTGCTCGCGCTGATCCAGTTCACCGTCGGCCTGGACCGTGGGGCGAAGCCGTGGCGAGTGTCCGCCGACGGGGAACGCTTCGACTACCCCGTCGGCCTGCACCATTGGAATCTGACCCTCGGTTTCCAGGTCGTGCTCGCCGGTTTGTTGCTCTGGTATGCCGGTGCGCGATGCGGTCTGTCACGATGGTGGCGCTTGAGCGGTCTGTTGGCGGCGCTGGCCACCGCCGCGCTCGCGCAATGCCGTTCAGCCTTCGTCGGGCTGGCGGCGGGGGTGGTCACGGCGAGTGCCAGTCGCGGCTGGCGCCGCCTGCTGATCGTGAGCGTCGGCTTGGTGCTGATCGCAGGCCTGGGCTTGCTGACCATGGTCCTGGCCAACCCCGAAAAGGTCGAGCGGATGCGCCGCTTGGAGGATGGCCGGCGGTACATCTGGCCGGTGTCGCTCGGCATCGTGAACGACCACCCGGCCTTTGGCGTCGGTGGTGCACGAGCCTTCAAGCCGGTCTACAAGGAGCGGTTCGCTACGGCCTATCCGGACCAGACGCCGGAGTTCGCCAACGGCGCGCCCCATGCCCACAACTCCTTCATCTCCATCGCCGCCGAACACGGCCTGCCGGCGTTACTGCTCTACCTCGCCTGGATCGGCGCCATCCTGCTCTTCCTCTGGCGTCGCCGCGACGCCAGCCCGGAAGCCTGGTCGCTCGGCGTGGCCGCAGTCGCATTCGCTTTCGCCGCCGGGATGTTCGAGAACTACGCCGGCGACAGCGAGGCGGCCTACGCGTTGCACGCCGCGCTGGGTCTGGCGGTGGCCATCGCCCTGCGCCGGTCCGCTGATGTCGCCCGGCCCGCGCTCGTGGCGGCGACGCCGGAGCCGACGACCGATGAATACCATGGCGACGACGACGAGTAGACGATGGACGACACCGACCTCCACCACGGCCTGAACCTGCTGGCTCGCGGCTGGCGCCTGCGCGAACTCGGTGCCAGCGCCTGTGATCGCGTGCCGGTGTGGGATCTGGTGATCCTAACTGCAGCGCACGAGGTGCAGGCGCAGCTCTATCGCCAGTGCCTCGACCGGTTGCGCGCGGCAGGGGGATTGCCGGCGCGGACCGCGGCGATGGTGGTGCCCGACCCCGATGGCCGTCGCATCGGATCCGGCGGCGCCACGCTGCACGCCCTGCGCGTTGCAGCCGAGGCCCACGGTGACCTGGCCGGCACACGCGTGCTGCTGGTGCACAGCGGCGGTGACTCGCGCCGGGTGCCCTGGGCCAATCTTTTCGGCAAGGCCTTCCTGCCGCTGCCGCTGTTGGCGGATTCCGACCATGCGGTGCCCACGCTCTTCGACCACCTGCTCGCGATCACCGCGCCGCTGCCACGCCGCCTGTCTGATGGTGGCCTGGCGATCTTCACCGGCGACGTACTGCCGCTCTTCGACTGCGGGGGGGTAGAGCTGGCCGACGGCGCCACGGTGATCACCAAGCCGGTGTCGCTCGATGTGGCCGGGCGTCACGGGGTGATCTGTGCGCCCGACCACCCCGCCGGTGGCCCGGTTACCGGGCTGCTGCAGAAACCGACGCCGGCAGCGATTGCCGATGCCGGAGCGCTGGTCGGCGGGGCGTCGGCGTTGCTCGATACCGGTATTTTCTGTTTCGCCGGGCGGGGCTGGCGCGCCCTGGCGGGGGCCGCCGCGGAGCTGGGCGTGGCGGCCTGCACGCACGTTGGATCCGCGGCGGTCAGCCTCTACGAGGATATCGCCGGGGCGATGGTAGCGGCCTGTCACGAGCGCGTGCGCGCCACCGCCATGGGGCCGGCCCTGCTGGCGCACCTGGGCGCGGTGCCGCTCCACCACGGCGCCAGCCCCGAACTGGCCTTTCTGCACTTCGGGACCCAGGCCGAGATCGTCGACCATTTCGCTGGCGCGTGGCAGGGTCGCCTGGGTCGGCGCTTGCACGCGCGGTGCGGACCGGACGCCGCGCGCGACGCGGTGATCTTGGAGTCGCGCCTCGACGAGCGGGTCGCGGTGGGCGGGGCCAGCCTGGTGCTGGGATGCGAGCTCGGGTCTGGCTGGGCCGTCGGCCGTCGGTCCGTGGTGGTGGGCGTACGCGATCCCGGCAGTGGGGTGAGCGTGGGCGATCACCAGGCGCTGTGGCATGTGCCGGTCCGCGACGCCAGCGGGCCCGGCGCCTGCGCGGTGCTGGTGGCGGGGATATTCGACGACCCGAAACGACCGGACACCGCGGCCGTGTTCATGAACCGGCCGCTGCGGCGGTGGCTCGACGAGCGCCACATCGGCACGGAGGACATCTGGGACGGCGATCGTCCGCGTGATCTGTGGCACGCCCGGTTGTTCCCCGTATCGGGGGATGCCGGCATGCGGGCGACGCTGGCGCGCATGCTGTTGGGCGCCGCGCCGGATGCGGCCGCGGTGGCGGCCTGGCGCGCCGCGCCGCGCGTCGCCTATGCGGATCTCTCCGCGGTGGCCGACGCGACCGCGGTAGAGGTTGGGCGCCGCGCCCACCTGCAGCCGCAGGTCTGCGACGATCTCACCCGGGCCCTGGCCGGCGGCCTCGACCGCGACGTCTCGGCCCTCGTGGCGCAGTGCGGGCCGTCGGCCGTCGCTGCCGATGACGCATCGGTCTGGCCGAGCGAGAGCCGGTGGCGCCAGGTGCGGGCGGACCTGCTGCGGGCGGGCGACTGGGCGCCGGCGGGCGACGCCGAGGCCGAGCGCGCCTTCCTCGCCGTCCGCTGCGACGTGGCCGCGGCGGTGCCCGCGGTGATGGAACGGGCGGTGCGCGACCTTCAGCCCGGCACGGTCGTCGACGACGCCCTGCCGGTGCGTTTCGATATCGCCGGCGGCTGGACCGACACCCCGCCGGTGTGCCTCGAGCGCGTGGGACACGTGTGCAACCTGGCCGTCCACCTCGCCGGGGCGCCGTCGGTGGGTGCGGTGGTCGAGGTGCTCTGCGAGCCCCGGATCGAGCTGGAGCTCGGCGACGACGGTGAGCGGAGAACGGTCACCGCGATCCCGGACGCCATCGACCTACACGACGCCTTCCTGCTGCCCCTCACCGCCCTGCGGCTCTGCGGCTTCGGCTCGCCGACCGGCGTGTCGCAGGGGGTGCGGGTGCGCACCTGGTCGCGCGCACCGCGCGGCAGCGGGCTCGGCGCGTCGAGCATATTGGGGGCGAGCCTCATTCGCGCGCTGCAGCGCGTCGCCGGTCGCGACGACGACGTGGCCACCGTGGCCAATCTGGTGCTGGTCCTCGAGCAGCGTATGACCACCGGCGGTGGCTGGCAGGACCAGCTGGGCGGCCTGGTGCCCGGTGTGAAACTGTGCTCCAGCCTGCCCACCCGCCCGCTCGAGTTGCGGGTTGAACCCGTGCCCCTGCTGCCAGCGGCCAGCGAGGAACTACAGCGACGGCTGGTGCTGTTCTTCACCGGTCAGCAGCGCCTCGCGCGCAACGTGCTGGAGATCGTGGTCGGGCGGTACCTGCGGCGCGAGGCCAGCACCCTGCGTGCCCTCGACGACCTCGCCGGCTTGGCGCTCGCGGCCCGGGGCGCGCTCAGCCGTGCCGATTTCGACGGCCTCGGAGGGGTCATGGCCGAGGCGTGGCAGGTGCACCAACAGCTTGATGCCAACTGCTCGAATCCGGTGGTCGACGGCATCTTCGCCGCAGTCGAGGATCTCACCTGCGGCGCAAAGCTCGCCGGCGCTGGAGGTGGCGGCTGCGCGGCGGCTATGGCCAAGGATACTGAGTCAGCCCAACGGTTGCGCTCAGTGCTTTCGTCGATGCCGGATGTGCGGGTCTACGAATGGAGTCTGTAGCACAACTGAGGCTTCCCTCAGAGGGGGCGCTGCCCCCTCGCGCCTTCGGCGCGTACCCCCACGGCCTCGGTCGGGGTTCGCGGCCTCCGGCCGCGTTTTCTGCGGGCCTACGGCCCATTCTTGCAGAAAACCACCCCTCGGTCGGCCGGTCGCCCAGCCAAGCCTGGCCGGGCTCCACTCGCTGGCAGTTCCGAGGTTTGGAGCTCTGAGGGACCCCTCACAACTGAGGCTTCCTTCAGAGGGGGCGCTGCCCCTCTGAAGGAAGCCTCAAGCCTGTGCTCTTTCTCATCTCGCTTGTCTTTCTCCCCCGTGGCCGCGGGTCAATCCCCCGCGACCGGCAGGTCGAGGCGTTCGGGTTCTTCTTCGAGTTCGGTGAGCGGGTTGCTGGCGATCTGTTGGGGGCAGACGGCGAAGCCGTTTTCGTCGATCAGGATGGCGCGGTTCGACCAGGCGTAGACGTCATTGTCGAAGGGTATCCGGCCGCGGTTGGTGAAGCCGTGCTCCGGGTCGACGTCGACGATCAACGCGCCTTGGGAGTTGTGCCAATGCTTGTGGCCGAGGTCGCAGGTGGCGTATGAGTAGTCACTGAAGGGGAGTGCGAGCAGGCGGTCGGCATCGCGGTAGGCGAAGGCGCGGTGGTCGTAGCGGGCTTCGCTGTTGAGGTTCTTCGAGC
>JBEPXK010000238.1:0-6196 GCA_041641915.1 Planctomycetota bacterium | reverse complement strand
CGATTACCAGCGCCACCCAGCCAACGGCACGACCATCTGCCAAGCAAACAACGAGCATCCCAACGAGGGAGTTTGCGAAGCAAACAACGAGGGAGTTTGCAAAGCAAACAACGAGGGAGTTTGCAAAGCAAACAACGAGGGAGTTTGCAAAGCAAACAACGAGGGAGTTTGCAAAGCAAACAACGAGGAGGCAACCAAAGCCCCCAACGACCCAAGGAAACCGCAGAAGTGCCCCCTATGCAAGGCGTCCGACGAGGAAGTTTGCCATTGGCAAACGACGAGGAGGCAACGCAGCAGAGGGGGTGCTCCTGCGGTTTCCTGCTTCAGTCAAGCTCGCAGAGGGAGCAACTCGGGGGACGCCGATCCGGGCGCACGATCGCCAACCACCACAGCAGACCCGCCAGCGGCAACCCCAGAACCAGGGCCCACGGGCTGACCCACACCACCGCGGCCACATTGACCGCGAGCAACAGCAGCCCCAGAACCACGCGCAAGATCTGGCGCCGCAGGCGATGGCGCCGCAGATCCTGTTCAAGAACAGGCCACAGAATACGGAACAGCGTGCCAGTGCCGGGCGTGCAATCGGACTCGCTGCAGCGGTCCGACTCGCCATCGCCGAACACGCTGTCCCACTGCTGCTCGCGCTCGTATCGCCGGTCGCGGCCAGAGAAATACAGGCGGTCCGAGGCCGAAGTCATGTCACCTCGGCCGGAACCGGGGCCGTGGCGAGCGACTGGCCGCTGTCGTCGAACAAGTGCAGCTGGGCGGTGTCCACACCGAGCTCGACCGGCTCGTCGCGGTTGACGGCGAAACGGCCCGGCAGCCGGGCCACCAGCCGGAGATCCTCGCTGGTGTGGGTGTCCTCGACCTCGAGATCGGCAACGTGGATCCGCTGCACCGACAGCGGCGCGTAGACCATCTGTTCGTGGCCCAGTGGCTCGACCGCATTGGGCACGATCCGCAATCGCTGCTCCGGCGGCACCAGATCCGGCAGCACGAAGGCCTCTGGCCGGAGGCCGCAGGACACGGTGCCCGCGCACAGCTGCTCGAGGTCGGGAAAACGGGCCCGCGCGCGCGCCGCGATAGCCACCCGTTGGTCGCCGATCACCACGCTCGGGCCCTCGTCGCCAGCGGCCAGGGTGGTGCGGAACAGGTTCATGCTCGGGCTGCCGATGAACGAGGCGACGAAGGTGTTCACCGGCGCGTCGTAGAGCTCTTGCGGCGGGGCCACCTGTTGTAGCAGACCCTGGCGCATCACCGCCACCCGGTCGCCCATCGTCATCGCCTCGATCTGATCGTGGGTGACGTAGATGGTGGTGGTGGCAGTGCGGCGCTGGAGCTGGCTGATCTCGGCGCGCATGCTCACCCGTAATTTGGCGTCGAGGTTGGACAGCGGCTCGTCCATCAGGAAGGCCACCGGATCGCGCACCAGGGCCCGACCCATGGCCACGCGCTGACGCTGGCCGCCGGAGAGCGCCTTCGGCTTGCGCTCGAGCAGGTCGCCGAGTTCGAGCATCCGCGCAACCTTCTCGACCTGCGCCGCGATGTCGTGGCGCTTCATCTTGCGCATCTGCAGCGGAAAGGCGAGGTTCTTGCGCACGCTCATGTGGGGATAGAGCGCGTAGTTCTGGAACACCATCGAGACGTTGCGCTGCTGCGGCTGCAGATCGTTGACCAGTAACCCGTCGATGAGTAGCTCGCCGCTGGTGATCTCCTCGAGCCCGGCACACATCCGCATCGCCGTGGTCTTGCCGCAGCCCGACGGGCCGACGATGACCGTGAACTCGCCATCGGCGATGCGCAGGTCGAGGTCGCGCACCGCGTGGACCCCGCCGGGATAGATCTTGTTGACGCCTCTGTATTCTATCGTGGCCATTGTCGATTCACCCCTTCACTGCCCCGACGGCGATCGCATTGACGATATAGCGCTGCAGCATGATGAACAGGACCACCACCGGTATCACCATCAGCGTGGCGGCGGCGTTGATCCAATGCCAGAACGATTCGTAGCCCGACTTGAACATGAACACCGCCAGCGCCAGCGGCTGGAACGCCGGTCGCGACTGTGCGGTAAGGAGCGGGACGAGGAAGTTGTTCCATGCGCCGAGGAAGGCCAGCAGGCCGACGGTCATCACGATCGGCCGGGCCATCGGCAGAGCGATGGCGAAGAAAGTGCGGAACGGTCCAGCACCGTCGACGAAGGCGGCCTCCTCGACCTCGCGCGGCAGGGTGAGGAAGAAGCCGGCCATGAGGAAGGCGTTGCCGATCGAGATCCCCGCCATCCACAACACCATCCCCCACAGGCTCTCCAACAGCCCGGCGGCCATGATGAAGCGGAATACCGGAATGATCACCGCCTCGGTCGGGGCCACCGCGCCGAACAGCAACAAAGAGAGGATCAGCATCTTGCCGGGAAAGCGCATCCGGGCGAGCGCGAAGCCGAGCATCGAACTCATCAGCACGACGATGATCACCACCGCCGAGGTGACCAGGAAGCTGGTCGCGGTGTAGAGCCAGAAGCGCATGTCGCGCCAGACCACGGCGTAGTTCTCGAGTTGGAAGCGGGTACCCGCAAGCAGGTCGCGGTCGGCGAGGTCCGCAAGCGCGGCGCGCGCCTGCTCGCGTTCGGCTTCGTCGTCGTCGCCGACGGGGAACAGCGCCTTCGCCGCATCGGTCGGGGTAATCCGATAGGGGACGAAGGTGTTGTAGATGCAGCGGCGCTTGATGTCGTCCTCGCGCAGCAACTGCAGGATCTCGCGCTGGACCGGGGTCAGGGTCGGATCCGCGGCCTCACGCTGCGCCCGTTCGGCGGCGATGACCAGCGATGCCGCCTTGGCCCGCTCGGTCTGCTCCAGGTCGGCGATGTCGATCGGCTTGCCGCCGGGGCGGAAGGGAGCGAACAGGCTTTCGCGCCGCTGCGGGTGCAATCCGTATTTGACCGTCGGCACCGCCGTGTGCTTCTCGGTGGTGCTCTCCTGCGCCGTCTTGGTGCTGGTGCCCATCATCCAGATGAAGGGATAGATGTTCAGCAGCGCCAGGCTGAGCAGCAGCACGTGCACCGGCAGGGCCCAGCCGCGGCGGCGGAACCAGTTGCCCAGTCGGCTGCCGGACTCGAGGCGATCGGCGGTGGGTTCGCTGCTCATCTGGTCGCTCCGGCGGCGGCGTAACGGCCGCGGATACGGCGACCGACGTAGACCATGTTGATCACGATGAAGCCGGCGAGCAGCAGCGCGTAGAGCACGCTCAACGTCGCGGCGTAGCCGACGTCGGGCAACGCGGTCTCGTTCCACTCGAAGCCGTTCTTGAATACGTAGGTCGAGACGATCTCGGTCCCGCTATCGCCCTTGGTCAGGATGTAGACGTTGCCGAAGTGGCGCGCCGCGCCGACGAGCGAATTGAACAGGATGATCAGCAGGATCGGCGCCATCTGCGGCAGGGTGATGCGGGTAAAGCGCTGCCAGGCCCCGGCGCCGTCGATACGTGCTGCCTCGTAGAGATCGCGCGGGATCGACTGCAACCCCGCGAGACAGAGGATGGTGTTGTAGGGCAGACCGTGCCAGACGCCGACGCCCATCAAGGTGTAGAGCGCGACGTCGGGGTCGTTGAGCCAGTTGATCGGCGCGGCCGTCTCGCGCAGGCCCAGGTCGGCGAGCAGTTCATAGAAGCCCAGCCACTGCAGCGCCTGGTTGACGCCGCTGTCCTCACCGCCGAGCAGGCCGAAGAAGATCACCGCGACCACCGACATCGACACGACCATCGGGATGAAGAACAAGGTGCGGTAGAAACCGATGCCACGCAGGCCGATATTCAGCAGACAGCCCATCCCCAGGCCGACGACGACTTCGGCCGTAGCGACGATCACCATGTACTGCAGGGTGTTGGGCACCACCTCGCCCCAGAAGGTGCCATCGCCGAAAGCATGGCGGTACTGCGCCAAGCCGACGAAAGACAACGCGGTCTGACCGGTGCCCGAGTGCAGCGAGAGGTAGAGCTGGTAGAGTGCCGGATAGAGCACGAATACGAACAGGGCCAGCACCGCCGGGGCGACGAAGACGTAGGCGTGCCAGTTGCGGCCGGCGGCGCCGGCGAGCCCGCGCAGGCCACCGGTGGGCCGGCTGACGAAACGGCGCCAGAGCACGTAGACCGCGACGGTGGCCAGGAGCATGCCGACGAGCGAGAGCAGCAGCGGCCAGGCCGCAGGGCGGGTCATGCCCTGGGCGTTGCGCAGTTCGGCCGGCAGGGCCTGGCGCAACTGCGCGATCCGCTCCTCGCCCGCCGGATCGCCGGCATTGATCTGGCGGAGGTAGAACGATCCGGCGCGCATCGGCTCCCAGTCGGGGAACACGAACCGCTGGGGGTCGCGCGCACCTTGACGCACCAGTTCCGCCAGGTCGGCGTTGACCGCCGCGGTGTACTCATGCAGACCCTGTTCGAGCTGGCGCATCAATCGGTCGAAAACAGCCGGATCTTCGCGGGCCGCGGCATCCTCGCTGTAGGCGAGGAAGACATCGCGCATCTGGGTACGGTGATCGTCGAGCTCGCGGATCCGGCGATGCGTCGGCGGCGCGGGCCAGACCTGGGTCGACTCGACATAGTTCCAGGCCTGGACCTGGAAGGGCAGCAACTGCTCGCGGATGGCAACCCAGCGTGGTTCATCGCTCTCGAAGACCAGGTGGCCCAGGGTGCGGTTGCCGGGCAGATTGTAGTGCTCGAGCAGCATCGGGATCTGCTGCTCGGGGAAACGCCACTGACGGTAGAGCCAGTCCCAGGCCGAATCGGGATGCTCGCTGCCGGTGGTGATGCAAGTGATCCGGCTGTTGCCGCCGCCATCGCGGATATGGGCGCCGCGGTCGACGGCGAAGCCGAGCATGTCCTCGAGTGCGGCCGCCTGCTCCGCATCGGTGTAGGGAACGGGAACCGGTGCCGAGCCGATCTGGTGCTTGGCCGCCGGGTTCTTCTGCGCCGCGATCATCGCCGCGTGCCAGCCGTCGATCAGCATCGCCGCGCGGCCTTGCGAAAGCAGCGCCCGGCTCTCCTCGTAGTGACGCTGGGCCGTGCCGGGGCACAGGCTGCCGTCGCGGGCGATGAGCATCAGCAGCTTGAAGGCGCCGCGCATCGCCGACCCGTGGTAGTCGTACTCGCCGCGGGCGAAGTCGAAGCCGGTGCTTCCGGCGGTGGCGGCAAGCGGGTCGACCGCCCGAGCGAAGAAGTTGGGATCCTGCCCCTGCATGATCAGGCCGTAAGGCCGGTCGGGGTTCTCAGCGCCGTAGGTCTCGAGACCCCAGCGGGTGATCAGCGCGGCGAAGCGGCGCATCTCGGCCCAGGTCCGCGGCGGCCGGGCCCGGCCCTGAGCGTCGACCAGTTCGGCGTAGGGGCCACCGGCGGCGGCCGCCTGCTCGAACAGTCGCGCGTTGTAGGTCAGCGCCTTCGCCTTGCCCGGCGGATTGAAGCCGATGACCTTGCCGTGCATCGACAGCAATCGCACCGCCTCCTCGGCATGCTCACCGCGCTCGGCCCAGGCGCGGATGCGCGGATCGTCGGGATTGGCCTGAAAGCGGACGATGGCCTGTTCACCACCGTTGAGCCCGAGAACGAAATCGGGCAGGCCGAGTCGGTCGCGAATACGGTTCTCGCGCGCGATCAGGTCGTCGAGCGGCCGGATCTGCCCCGCCGCGACCGCGTTGGCCAGCTGGCTCGGCCAGTAGTCGACGATGTCGGGCGGATCGCCCGCAAGGAAGGAGACGAAGATCACGTCGTCGCGCGAAGCCGACGAGGCGAAGTGGAGGTTGGTCTGCACCGGCTCGATGTCCGGATCGCGAGCAGCCTCCTCGGCGAGGTCGTGCGAGAACCGCCGCGCGTGCATCAGGTCTTCCTGCGGCGAGCCGCTGCTCGACCACCGGGTGACCACCCGGCCGCGGGCCGCGTCGCTGGTGGTCAGCACGCGGGTGATCCCGCCCCAGAAACTGATCATCGTCGCGATACCGAGGCCGATGAACAGAAAGGCCCAGGTGCGGGTGGACATGCGGGAGCGACTCCGTGCAGAAAACGGGATGACGTGATGACGGACGACGACGACTGTGACTGTGACTGTGACTGTGACTGTGACTGTGACTGTGACTGTGACTGTTGCTTGTTACGTGCAGTGGCGGCCGCCGCTGAGAGCAATCGCCGCACACGCTTGCCGGTGGATCAGGCG
>JBEPXK010000237.1:0-6266 GCA_041641915.1 Planctomycetota bacterium | reverse complement strand
CCGAAAACCACCCCTCGGTCGGCCGGTCGCCCAGCCAAGCCTGGTTGGGCTCCACTCGCTGGCGGTTCCGAGGTTTGGGGCTCTGAGGGGCCCGTCAACCGTGCAGCGGGTCGGTCTCAGCCGGCGTGGGTACGCCGCGTGCGTACCGCCCGGGCCAGGGTCTCGAGGACCGGCACGGTCTTGTCCCAGCCGAGGCAGGGGTCGGTCACGCTCTTGCCGGGCAGCAGGGGGGTGTCGGTACCCAGCGCCTGGCGGCCACCGACGATATGGCTTTCGATCATCACCCCGGCGATCGCATGCTCGCCGGCGGCGATCTGCTCGGCGAGGATGCTGGCGACCTCGGGCTGGCGGAAGGGGTCGCGGCCGCTGTTGGCGTGGCTGCAATCGACCATCAGGTGGGGCGGCAGGCCCTGTTCGCGCAACCGGGCGACGGTGGCGGCGATGTCCTCCGGCTGATGATTGGGGCTGTCGGCCCCACCGCGCAGGATCGGATGGACCGAGTCGTTGCCGCGGGTGGCGACGATCGCCGACAGGCCCTGCTTGGTCACCGACAGGAAATGATGCGGTTGTCGCGCGGCGTGCATGGCGTCGATGCAGACCTGGATGTCGCCGGAGGTGGCATTCTTGAATCCGACGCTCATCGACAGGCCGGAAGCGAGCTCGCGGTGGACCTGGCTCTCGGTGGTCCGCGCTCCGATCGCCCCCCAGCTGACCAGGTCGGCGATGAACTGCGGCGTGATCGTATCGAGGAACTCGCAGCCGGCCGGCAGGCCCATGTCGCCGAGCTGACACAGCAGGCCGCGCGCGGCGCGCAGGCCCTTGTTGATCGCGTAGGATTCGTCGAGGAAGGGGTCGTTGATCAGACCCTTCCAGCCGACGGTGGTACGCGGCTTTTCGAAGTACACCCGCATCACCAGCACCAGGTCCTCGGCGAAGCGGCCGACCTGTTCCTGCATCAGGTGGGCGTAATCCAGCGCACCGGCGACGTCGTGGATCGAACACGGGCCAGCGACCACCACCAGTCGGTCGTCGGCACCGGCCAGGCAGCGGCTGATGGTCTCGCGCGCAGCGAAGACCGCGTCGCTGGCCGCTTCGCTGATCGGCAGCTCCTCCATCAGGATCGCCGGCGGGATCAGGGGTTTGATGTTCTCGATGCGCAGGTCGTCGGTATTGCGGTACATCGCGGCTCCCGGCGGCGCAGCCTATCCCCACCCCGCGGGCCGCAATTGCCGTTTCGCGCGCTGGACCTTCGGTCGCGGAGTTGGATCAGGCGAAACTGCTGCGTTGGTGAGTCGGTCGTCCGGCGCCGGGTCTCAGCCGCGACACAGCCGGCGTAGGGTCTCGCCGTAGAGCGCGATGCGTTTGGCTCCGAGCTGGGGTACCGCCGCGAGGTCGTCGGCGCCGTAGCGCTTGAGATGCAGCAGGGCCTTGGCCGGGAGCACGGCCTGCAGCGGTACGTCGCGGCGCTTGGCCTCGTTGCGGCGCCAGTCTTTGAGCTTGGTCTCGCGCTGCCGCTCGCCGGGCGCGACCTCGACCACCGGCGGCGCGGGGGGCAGCTGCGGCGGCTGGCTGCGGGCCGAACGCATCACGTCGATGATCTCGTCGCCGAGGTTGCGCAGGACCCAGCCGCGCAGGCGGGTCTGCTTCAGGCTGCCGTAATTGGTCGCGCCGCGGCGGGCGAGCGCCACCAGGGCGTCGTTGCCAATGATCCGCCCGGTCGGCATGTCGTGCTCGCGCGCGCGTTCGTCGCGCCAGTGCATCAAGGCCAGCGCGATGGCCTGGTTGGCCGGCTTGAGCCCGCGGATGCCCTTGAGGCGCCACAGGTCCGCGGGCGCGAAGCCGGCCTGATGCGGTGCGGCCTGCTCGACCGCGGCGTTGGCGATCGCGAGTTCCTCTTCGAGATCCTGTTCGGCGATGCGTTTGCGCAGCTCCGCCGCGAGCGCGGGCAGGTGGACCACGTCATCGACCGCGTAGACCAGCGCCTGGTCATCGAGCGGACGGGTCGACCAGTCGTAGGTGCTGTGGTCTTTGGGCAGGCTCACGCCGCAGACCTCTGCGACCAGCGCGCCGTAGCCGGTGGAGCGGAATCCCAGCAGGCTCGCCGCCTGCTGGGTGTCGAACACCCCGCGCAGGTCGATGGCGTAGTCGCGCTTGAGGCAGGCGACATCGTATTCGCCGCCGTGCATCAGACAGGTGGTGCGCGATGAGCTCAACGCCGGGGCCAGCGGCGCGAGCGCGGCCGGCTCGCAGGGCAGGGCGAGGGTGTCGACCAGGAAGCAGGCGCCGTCGATGTTGAGCTGGAGCAGGCATACCCGCTCGCGATAGGCGAACATCGAGTTGGACTCGGTGTCCAGGGCGATCAGCGCCGCTGTGTCGAGCCGTTGGCCGAGCTCGGCAATGCCATGCGGGGTGTCGATCCAGGTCCAGGCGCTCGCGTCGGTCATGGGCGCGATTCAATCGCCCTGCGCAGGTCTGTCCAGCAACGCCACGCACTTGTGGGAAATCGCCTCCCGTCGCGGCCGCGTTGGCGCCGGGCGACGCCCCACCATGACTCAAACGCTTGCGGCACGAGCGCTTGGGACCGCAGGGCGGCGATGGTACGCGATGTGCGTTACCGGGGCGGAGTGCAGGATCGCCATGCTCGTCGATGACCGGATGCTCAATCTCGCCAGGCTGCTCGATGTCGCCACGCTGCGTGCGCGGGTACACGCGCAGAACATCGCCCACCAGAACACGCCCGGCTATCGCGCCCGCGCGGTGCGTTTCGCCGATGCGTTTGCGCGGGTGCAGGCGCTGCGCGGCGATGACGCGGCCCGCGCGGTCGAGCCGGAGGTCTACGAGCCGCGCACCACCGCGGTCGACAACGACGGCAACGACGTGTCGGTGGATCGCGAGGTGACGCTGGCCGCGAAGAACGCCATGCGCTACAATGCCTATATCAGTCTGCTGCGCGGCAAGCATCAGCTGTTGAACATGTCCATCAACGGCCGGAGGAGCTGACCATGCCGATCGACCGTCTGTTTGCCGGGACCGACGCCCTCGCCTCGGCGATGAGCGCCGAAAAGCTGCGGATGACCGTGGCGGCGGAGAATCTGGCCAACGCCGGCAGCACCGCCCCGGTCGACGGCGGTCAGCCCTACGCCCGCCAGCGGGTGGTGTTCGAGGAGGTGGTCGACCGCCTCGGCCGGCCGGCCGGTGGCGTCGCGACCACGGTGGTGAAGAGCCCGCGCTACGAACAGCGCCACGATCCGGATCACCCGCACGCCGACCCCGAGACCGGGATGGTCACCAGCGCGGCGATCGACCCGATCCTCGAGCTGACCGACCTGATGATCGCCAACCGGGCCTACAAGGCCGATGTCAACGCCGCCAAAGGCCTGATGCGGATGCATGAACAGGCCCTCTCGCTCGGAGGCAACGGATGAGCACGCCCCTCGACCCCATGCGTCAGTACCTCGGCA
The DNA here is from genome assembly GCA_041641915.1 of Planctomycetota bacterium. GTDB lineage: Bacteria > Planctomycetota > UBA11346 > UBA11346 > UBA11346 > SLQH01. The sequence goes on along the minus strand of JBEPXK010000237.1, from coordinate 2,805 downwards.
GCCAGGGGATCAACCCCGGCCAGCAAGCCGGCGGACCGGCCTCGCCAACGAACGCCGGCCCGGCTCGCACCGAGGAAGGAAAGACCTTCTCCGACGTGCTCAAGGATTTTGTCGATCAGGTCGACGGGGCGCAAAAGCACTTCGACCAGGCCATCGAAGCGGTGGAGCGTGGCGAAACCGACAATCTGCACCAGGTGATGCTGGCGCAGAATCAGGCCCAGGTCTCGCTCAAGCTCGCCGCGGAGGTCCGCGACAAGCTGGTCGAGGCCTACAAGGAAGTCATGCGCACCCAGATCTGAGGAAGTGACGGACGGCATCCATGGGCAGGTTCATCGATCAGATCAAGGCCATCTGGGGCCGACTGCAGACCCCGCAGAAGGCGACCATCGTCCTGGTTCTGCTCGGACTGGTGGGGATCTTCGCGTTGGTCTTCTACGGCGCGACGCGGCCCGATTTCACGGTGCTGGCCAGCGAGCTGTCGCGGGCCCAGGCGACGCGGATCGCGGCCGAACTCGACAGCCGCGGGATCCCCTATCGCATGGTCGACGGCGAGACCGCGGTGCTGGTGCCGAGCAAGGATCGCTACCGTCTGCGCAACGACCTCGCCGAGCAGGAGATCCTCGGCGACGACTCGACCGGTTTCGAGATCCTCGACAAGAACGGCTTCGGCCAGTCGACCTTCATGGAGCGCAAGAGATTTGACCGCGCGGTCGCCGGCGAGCTCGAGCGCGGCTTCCGCGAGCTGCCCGGCGTGGCCAGCGCCCGGGTGATCGTGGTCCAGCCACCGCCGAGCCCGTTCCTCGACCAGGAGCGCGCGCCGTCGGCTTCGGTCAAGCTGCGCATGGACAGCGGCCGCCGGCTGACCAAGCGTCAGGTGGCCGGCATCGTCAGGCTCACCGCCGGCGCGGTCGAAGGACTCAGCGCCGATCGGGTCCAGGTGATGGACGACGCCGGGCTGCTGACCGACGAACGCGACGACCCCCTGGCGATGGCGGCGTCGAGTTCGCTCGAGGCCGAACAGGCGGTGGAGCAGCACCTCTCGCGCAAGGCGCAAGAGATGCTCGACCGCGTGCTCGGGCCCGGGCGCAGCATGGTCCGTGTGGCGGTAGACCTCGATTTCACCAAGCGCAGCGCGGCCGAATCCAACCCCACCACCTCGGTGCTCCTGCGTCAGGAGACCAGCGGCAGCGACGAGGCCACCCCCGTGCCCGCTCCCGGCGGGGTCGCGGGCACGGCGGGCAACATCGAGCCGCCGGTCGGCGGCGCGACCGACGTGGAGGAGGCGACCAAGTCGACCGAACAGGACACGCGCGAGTACGTGGTCGGCAAGAAGACGATCACCCGCGAGGACGAGATCGGCGTCATCCGCGGCATGACCGTGAGCATCTGGCTCGACCACAAGCAGCAGACCCGGACCGAGACCGACCCCGACAGCGGTGAAGAGGTGACCACGACCGCGCGCGTGCCCTACGATGCGAGCGAGAAGGAACGTTTCGCCGACATGGTGCTCAACGCGATCGGCTACAACGCCGCCCGCGGGGTGCAGGAACGGCGCGAGCCGGAGGCCGATGCATCACGGCTGTTCTCGTATTCGGTCGAGAGCCTGCCGATGTATCAGGAACCGGATGAGGCACCGGTGCCGAGTCAGGCCTCGCTGGGCACCATCGTCGACGGACCGTGGCCGCGCTATCTGCTCGCGGCGGTGGTCGCGGTGGTCCTGCTGCTGGTCGCCCGTGGTCAGCTCAAGCGCAGTCACGTGGCCTGGCAGGAGGAGCGCGAACGCATGCGCCGAGAGGCCGAGGAACGGGAGCAGCAGGCGGCCAACGATCCGAGCCGGCATGCGGAGGATATGGCTCGCGAGCGGATGAACCTGCGCGACCGCGTGTTCGACCGGGTGCAGAAGGACCCCAAGTACGTGGCTCAGGTGATGCGCAATTGGATCCGTGATGCCTGACGAGAAGACGCAGCAGACCGACAGCGATCTCAGCGGCCTGCGCAAGGCGGCCACCTTCCTGTTGGCCTTCGATAGCGACACCGCTGGCGCGATCATGCGCCACCTGGACGACCGCGACCTGGGCATGCTCAGCGAGGAGATGACCCGCCTGGGCGATGTCACCGCCGAGAACGTCGACAAGGTGCTCAAGGAGTTCGACCAGGCTGGCGAGAGCATCGCGGTCGAACCGATGCTGGTCGAGATGTTGGAGAAGGCGCTCGGGCACGAGAAGGCCAAGGCGCTGCTCGAGCGGATCCGCAAGCGTAGTATCACGCGCGAGCCCTTCCGTGCGCTGCGCCGTCTGAGTCTGCATCAGTTGCGTTCGGTGCTGGCCGGCGAGCACCCGCAGGTGCTGGCGCTGGTGGTCAGCTACCTCGATAGCCAGATGGCCTTCGACCTGCTGCGCGAGATGGACGAGAACCTGCGCTACGATGTGGTGCGGCGTATCGTCTGCACTGAGGAGATGCCCTTCGAGATGGTGCAGCAGATCGACGCGATCCTGGAGGCGCGCGCGGTCGAGGCGGCATCCGAGAAGACCGTCGGCGAGCGGAATCGCTTCCAGACCGTGGCCCACATGCTCAATTTCGCCGAGCCGGGACTATCGAAGTCGATCATGGAGCGGTTGAACAAGGACCTGCCCGAGGCCGCGGGCGAGATCCAGGCGCTGATGTTCGTGTTCGACGATCTGGTGCTCATCGGCGATCGCGAGATGCAGAAGGTCCTCGGCGAGCTGGACAAGGAGGACCTGGCCCTGGCGCTGAAGACCGCCACGCCCGAGGTCACCGAGAAACTCATGGGCAACCTGTCCAAGC
>JBEPXK010000236.1:0-6284 GCA_041641915.1 Planctomycetota bacterium | reverse complement strand
GAACCAGAAGGCGGACGATGCGCTCGAGTCTCTCACTCCCCGATCCCGGCGCCGTTCGCAAAATTGCCTGCGTCGGGACCTATCCCCCGCGGCGTTGCGGCATCGCCACCTTCACCGACGACCTGGCCACGGCGCTGGCTACGGCCTATCCAGCGCTCGACGTGCGGGTGGTCGCACTGAACGACCGTGATCAGGGCTACGATTACGACGACCGGGTGTGCTTCGAAATCGCGATGGAGGATCCGGCTGCCTATCGCCGGGCGGCCGAGTTCCTCAACATGAACAACTACGATCTGGTCTGCCTCCAGCACGAGTTCGGCATCTTCGGCGGACCGGTCGGCAGCCACGTACTCGGCATGTTGCGCCGGCTGCGCATGCCGGTGGTCACGACCTGCCATACGGTCCTCAAGCAACCGGAGGACCCGTGGCGAGCGGGAATGATCGCGGTCGCGGAGCTCAGTGACCGCCTGGTGGTGATGAACCCGATGGCCCGCGACTTTTTCACGCAGGGCTACGGTCTCGACGTGGCCAAGGTCGACCACATCCCGCACGGGGTGCCCGATGTCCCCTTTGTCGACTCCGGCTTCCACAAGGACCGCTTCGGCATCGCCGGCCGACCAGCGGCCCTGACCTTCGGCCTGCTCAGCCCGACCAAGGGGTTGGAATACGCCATTCGCGCGTTGCCGGCGGTCGTCCGGCGCCATCCGGATTTCGTTTATATCATCCTTGGCGCCACCCATCCGGCCATGCTCCGTCTTCAGGGCGAGGACTACCGCACCCAGTTGCAGCGTCTGTGCCAGGAGCTCGGCGTGGCGGATTCCGTCATGTTCCACAACCGCTACGTCTCGCTCGATGAGCTGGTCGACTTCATCGGCGCGGCCGACTTCTACATCACTCCCTATCTCAATGAGGAGCAGATCACCTCCGGCACCCTGGCCTACAGTGTCGGGGCGGGCAAGGCGGTGGTCTCCACGCCGTATTACCATGCCCTGGACCTGCTCGCCGAAGACCGCGGGGTGCTGGTGCCGTTCCGCGATGCCTCGGCGATCGCCACCGCGCTGAACGGTCTGCTCGATGATGAGGTTGAACGCCAGGCCATGCGCAAGCGGGCCTACCTCCACGGCCGCGACACGGTCTGGAGCATGGTGGCCGAGCGCTACATGCGGGTGTTCGCCGACGCCCGGCATGGGCATCGGGCGCACCTGGCCGGGCGCGAACGCGCGCGGGCCGAGCCGCCGGTGGCGCAGTACGAACTGCCGCCGCTCACGCTGCGCCACCTGCGCCACCTCAGCGACGACACCGGGCTGCTGCGGCACGCGGTGTTGACCGTGCCCGATCGCTCCGGCGGCTATCGCACCGCCGACCAGGCCGGGGCGCTGCGGTTGTGCGTCGATCTCGAGAGCATCATCCCGCCGGAGAACCAGGACGAGCTCGCGAGCTGGGCGGCGCGGTACCTCGCGTTTCTCTGTCACGCCATCGGCGATGATACCGACGCGGTCGCCGAACGGATGACCTATGCCCGGGACTGGGACGGACAGGTCGTCGGCGAGGACGTTCTCGGCGGCGTGATCCATGCGTTGGGCACGGTGCTCGGGCGCAGCCGCATCCTCGGTACGCGTGGTCTCGCGGCCCAGTTGTTCGAGCGCATGCTGCGATCTGCCGTCGGCTTCACCCAACCGCTGGCCTGTGCGCGCGCGGTGCTGGGAATTCACGAGTATTTCCGTCGTTTTGCCGGCGACCACAGTGCCGGTCAGTTGCGCATTCGCCTGGCCGATCGCCTCCTCGGCGCTTATCGGGGCTGCGCCGGGCCAGACTGGCGTTGGTTCACCGATCCGGTCGGCCCCGAAGCGGCCTCGCTGGCCCACGCGCTGTTGCTCAGCGGGTATTGGACCGCTCATGGCGAGATGTATGACGCGGGTATGGAGAGCCTGGCGTGGCTGGTCGACATCGCGGTCGACGAGCACGGCCGCCTGCGCCCGCTCGGCGAGGACCGCGGGGTGCAGCGCGGACAACCCACGCGTTTGGCTTCGCAGCACCCCGGCGATGCGGCGGCGATGGTTGCGGTCTGCCAGGAGGCCCGGCGCCTGACCGGCGACGCACGTTGGGCCACCGAAGCGGACCGGGCCTTCCAGTGGTTCCTGGGTCGCAACGAGCTGGGCATGCCCCTTTACGATGCGCGCACCGGGGGCTGTCGCGACTGTCTGCTGGTCGACAACCGCAACGAGAATCAGGGGGCGCCGGCCACCCTCGCTTTCTGGCTGGCCTACGCCGAGATGTGGCGTGGAGAGTACATCCAGAGCCCGGGCGAGATGGATCGCGATGATCTGCGATGCCTGCGCCCGGATCGGGTCACTCCCTTGCAGCATGAAGGAGGATCGCTGATCGATCCCCGGCTTGCAGAGGTGTCGTCGCGAGCCAGCAGCTGAATCAGGTCAAGGAGCGTCCATGCACTCATCTGTCGCGACACCCGCTGGTGCGGGGGAGGACCCGATGCTCGCCCAGCGTCGGATCGAGCGCTTGCAGGCCGACAGCACCCGCGTGATCGCGCGTTATTTCCAGGACGGCGATGCGCGCACCGCGCTGCGTTACATCCGGCCGATTCTCGCGATGGAGCCGGAGGTCGCGCAGCGGACCTTCAATGACGTGCGGGCTCGTTTCTCGCAGCGGCATCGTGATCTGGTCGCGGTGCTGCGCGCCAACTGTCGTCGGCTGGCCACCAATCTCGCGGTCGCCGGCTGCAACGAGGAGGCGCGCGCGGTGTCCGCGCTCTGCGATTGGCGTCAGCTGCTCGTCGGCGCCTATTGCACCTCGGAATTCTCGGCTGAGGCGGCCGCGTTCTTCAACCCTTCGATCGTGCCCCATCCGGACCAGTCCGGTCTGCCGCCGCAGAGCTTGCGCTTCATCATCAGCTTCCGCGCCACCGGCGAGGGACATATCTCCTCGATCGCCTTCCGCTCGGGGGTGCTCGATTCCGACGGGCGCATCGACATCGATCGGTTGACGCCCTACCTCTCGACGCCGACGGTCGCGACCGATCCAGACTACGACCGAGGGCTGTTCGAGCGTCGTCTGTCAGAGAGCGGCGCGCTCGACGCCGTGGGCGAGGCGGTGCTCGGCGGGCTGGGGGAGACCTTCACCCGGGCCGAGCTCGAGGAGTCGTTCGCGCGTCTGCTGTACCAGCGCGGCAGTGACGGTGCCACGTCCGAGATCATCCGGCAGATGCGCTGGTTGGCCGAATGCAACTATGCCATCACCTTCCCTGCCAGTCACGATATGTGCGAACGGCTGATATTTCCGGTCAGCCCCCGCGAAGAGAACGGGATCGAGGACGCGCGCTTCGTGCGCTTTACCGAGGACGACGGGTCGGTGGCCTACTACGCGACCTGCACCGCCTATAGCGGCCAGTCGATGGCGGCCCAGATGCTGGAGACCAGCGACTTCATCTCTTTTCACATGTGCACCCTCAACGGGGCTGCGGTCGCGGGCAAGGGCCTGGCCCTGTTTCCGCGGCGTATTGGCGGCGATTACTGCATGCTCGGCCGGCAGGACGGCTTCCGCCTGACGATCTCGCGTTCGCAATATCGCCATTTCTGGCACGACGCGCAGGAGTTGCTGGTGCCGCGTGAGCCGTGGGAGATCGTCAAGACCGGCAACTGCGGGCCGCCGATCGAGACCGAGGCCGGCTGGCTGGTGATCACGCACGGTATCGGACCGATGCGCCGCTACTGTATCGGCGCCGCGCTGCTGGACCGCGACGAGCCGGAACGGGTGCTCGGCCGCTTGCGCCGACCGCTGCTCGAGCCGCTCGAGGACGAGCGCGAGGGCTACGTGCCCAACGTGGTCTACAGCTGCGGCGGCCTGATCCACAACGGACAACTCGTGCTGCCCTACGCGATGAGCGATTCGGCCAGCGCCTTCGCCACCGTGCCGCTCGACGCCTTGCTGCAGCGCCTGCTCGACAACGGGCCGTGAGCGCCCGGTCGTTCGTCGGCCGCTGCGCTGGCGTTGTCGCGCGCGGGCGCCCGGCTAGGTTCTCGCCATGAACGATGCTCCTGCCGATGCCGGTGATTTTGCGCCCCCCGTGGATCAGGAGCGCTGGCCGGCCACCGGGCGGTTTCTGATCAGCGCGCTCGGTTTGTTGCCGCGTGGCGATGCGGCCCACGATCTGGTCTTCGAGCTGCGTCGCCGCGACCATCGCTGGGACCGGTGCTGCATCGCCGAGGCGCTGCGCTTCAACGGCGCCCTGCACGAGTTCCGCGTCAGCCGCGGCGACGACGGCCTGCATTGGCAGGTGCGCGGCCGGGTGGCGCCGGATGCCTGGGTCATCGCTGGCGGCGAGCTCGTGCTCGACCTGGAGCTGGGGGAGACCCCGGCCGGTATCGCCGGCGGACGGTATCGCGGCGAGCTGGCGGGTCGCCCGGTCGCCGGTGCACTCGCGGTGGACTTCGAGCCGGAGCTCCCGCGTTCGCGCGGACGCACGCGGCCGTCGCTGCGGATCCTCGCCGAGGGCCGCGAGCGGCTGTGGGACTGGAGCCGGGCCGGGCGGCGCGGTGGCGCGGCGGTGGCGCTCCCGGATTCGCCGGTGTTTCCGGCGGAGGACTACGGCGTGGAGGCGGATTCGGGTCGCGAATGCGGCCCGGCCCTGCAGGCCGCGGTCGACGCAGCGGCCGCGGCCGGCGGCGGGGTGGTCCAGTTGCCGGCCGGCGTGCTCGACTATCGCGTCGACGCTTTTCAGCCGCCGGTGCGCGTCACCGCGTCGCGGGTGGTGATCCGCGGCGCCGGCAGCGGGCCGGACGGCACGCTGATCGTCAACCATCGCTACGCCGATCACGCCAGCGATCCCACGCAGCCGTGGAAGGCCGGCGCCTGGCCGATGTTCCTGTTCGCCGGGCGCGGCCCGGCCGATTTCGCCGGGCAGATGGGTACCGACGCGCCGCCGCTGGCGCAGATGGACCAGGAGCGGGTGCTGGCCGAGGTGGAGCAGGCGGTCCGTGGCAGCGCGGTGATCACCGTTGCCCCCGGGCACCGGCTGCGACCCGGCGATACCTGCATCCTCGTGCACGAGGAGGTGGCGGACCTGCCGCTGATCAACGCGCTGATCGGTGACGCCTGTTCGCCGGCGTCGGGCTATTGCCGACCGGGCGGACGCCCGGTGCAGCAGATGGTCCGCGTGCAGACGGTGGACGGACAACGCGTCACGCTCGATGCGCCGGTCCACTGGACCCGGCGGCAGGCCTGGCCGGCGCGCCTGCTCGCGGTCGAGATGCTGCACGACGTCGGCATCGCCGATCTGCGCCTGCGCTGTCACTGGGACGGGTTCTTCGCCCACCACAAGAGTCCCGAGCACGACAACGGCTGGGACCAGATCAATTTCCAATGGTGCGCCGAGAGCTTCGTGAGCGACACCGTGCACGAGAACTGCACCACTGCGGTGGGCATGGGCAATTGCTGGCGTTGCACCGCCAGCCGGGTTCGCGTCAGCGGCAATCCGGGGCACAACGGCATCTGCCTTGGCGGCGTGGCCACCGCCTGCCTGTTGCGCGACTGCGATCTCGAGCGGCCGATGCACGCGATCAATCTCAGCGGCACGCCATGCGGCAACGTGATCCACGATTGTCGTATTTCCGAGCCGGGCGGGCTCGACCTCCACGGTTCGACCGGGCTCGATAACCTCGTCGATCGCCTGGTTGGCGGCGTGCTGGTCGGTGGCGGCAGCCCGGCCCACGTGCCGCCGCGCCACGCCGCCGGCCTGGTGCTGTGGAACTGGACCCAGGGAAACTACCACCCATACAAGGCATGGCGCCGGGTGTCGCGCCTGGCCAGCTGGCACGACACCCCCGGCTTCATCGCGGTGGGTGTCCACGCCAGCGATGGGCATCACATCGTCTACCTGGGCCCCGACGGCGTGGCCGATGGCGACCGTTGCGATGACCGGGCGTGGGTCGAATCACTCAACCAGGCGGTGCATCCGGGTTCGGTCTACCGCTTGCAGCGCGGCGAGCTGGAATCCGCCGATCACGGTGGGCCTCCGCCCCCGAGCCAGGGGCCGCGAGCGTAGGGCTCCGGCCCGCCGGTCGGCTTGTCCGCAGATTCGTCCGGGTGGCGATCGCGCTTGTCGCGCTCCGGGGCCGCCATACCACTTGGGACAGCCCAGGAGGTCAGACATGACGGGTCCCTCAGAGCTCCAAACCTCGGTACCGCCAGCGAGTGGAGCCCAGCCAGGCTTGGCTGGGCGACCGGCCGACCGAGGGGTGGTTTTCTGCGAAAATGGGCCGCAGGCCCGC
>JBEPXK010000235.1:0-6295 GCA_041641915.1 Planctomycetota bacterium | reverse complement strand
TGGCATCCGTGCCGCCGTCCGGACTGACGTAGAGCGTGGTCGTCGCCTGGCTCTCGTCGATGACGGCCTCGGCCGCGAGCTCGGCGACGCCGGCAACACAGAGCAGCACCACGCAGAACAGGAGATGGCGCGGGAGTGGATAGGGCATGATCGGTTCCTCATTGTCTGGTGGCGGAAGACGGACGAGACCGGCCCCCGGTGACGGTCGTGGCACGCATGCGCGCGCCCAGCGGCGGCGGCGTTCGCGCCACGCTTCAGGGAGGGATTCGCAAGGTCGCTGGGAACGGTTACGCCCATGCGGCCGCGAATACCGCGGCGGCGGATCGCTGTGTCAGTCGCTGGCGTGAGGGACGAGGTCCGCGCGCCGCCCCGGCGCGCTGCGCCAGCCCGCGTCCCTCAACGGGATTTCGACGGGAAAGGGCTCAGCGTTCCCAGAACAACGCCGCCCACTCACCCATGCGCAGCACCGGCTGCGGCGGAAACAAGTGCGCCGGTTCGGCGCTGCGGATGCGCGAGGGCGGGATGCCGTAGAAACGCTGCAGCAGATGGCAGAACTGGCTGGCGCCGGGCATGCCGATGGCCGCCTTGACCTCCTTCATGGACAGGTCCGTCTGGGTCAGCATGTGGACGGCGTAGTGGGCCCGCAGCATCTGCTGCGCCGCGCCAGGCGTGGTCCCGAGCGCGCGGCGGAAGATCCGGTTCAGATGCGCCACGGAACAGCCGAGGCTGCCGGCCCAATCCCGCAGCGGCAGCACCCGCATGCCATCTGCGCGCCAGCGGTCACGCAGCACCCGCAAGGCGTCTGCGACCAATGACGGCAGCGGCGCGACAAGCGAGGTCGGCACGCAGTGGGTGCAATCGCTGAGGTAGGCGGCCAACAGCGCGCGCAGATCGTAGGTGGCCGCTTCTTGCCAGCCAGGTGGCTGCGTGCGCTTGAGCGCGAAGATGTGGTGGATCAATGGCGCGATGACGTTGGCTGGGGATAAGCGCCGGCACGGCGGTGGTGCGAGGCGCTCCCAGGCTGCGATCGCCCCCGCCGTGAAGTTGCAGTGGATGAATGAGTGGACATTGCCGCTCGGATCGAGCCACTCGCGCTGCTCGTCATGCCCCGGCAGCACGACGGCACAGGCGAGCGCCGGGAGGTCCCAGGTCGCTCCCCGATAGCGCCAGCGCATCGTGCCCCGTTCGACGACCACCACCTGGCCCACGCTGTGGTGATTCACGTAGATGGTGCCGGCCGGGTAGCGGGCCGTGCTGGCGATGGTGAAACGCGAGCTGCAGCCGGTGCAGACACGGTGCATCAGTGCTGCCGCTGGATCCATGCTTGCGATTTTCAGTCAACCAAAGGAGCATGCAAGACAACAGATGACCTCGCTCGCGTTGCCCAGTGAGCGGTATCTCTTGCAGGCGCCCGCCCTGCCTGCCTCACATCGCGCCTTCTGGGAGACCTCCATGGGCCGCACCGTGCCGATCCTCTGCCTGCTCACCGTCCTGACAGCCCTGTCCGCAGCCGACCAGGTGCCGCTCGGCCACCCCGATTTCTATCCCTCCGACGCGCGTCCGGTCGGCTATCGCGGCGATGGCAGCGGCTGCTTCCCCGGCGCCACTCCGGTGCTCGCCTTCTGGGAGGGCACCCCGGCTCTGGTCGAGATGTCCTACATCGGCAAGCACGACCGCGAGCAGACCGAGAAGAGCTGGACGCTCGAAGACGACACCCGCAAGAACATCGTGTGGAAGACCGCGATGCCGGGCTATGCCAATTCGCAGCCGATCGTGGTCGGCGACCGCGTGTTCACCTACAGCGATCCCCACACGATCTCCTGCGTCGACATCGACTCGGGCGAGATCCTCTGGAGCCGTGACAACATCCCCTGGGAGCTGGCCGGCAAGCCGCGCGCGCAGGCCGAGAAGCTGCAGGCCCTGGCCGATATCTACGCCACCATGTACGATTTTCACCGTTTCTACGGCCAGCACAGACCGGATTTGGAGCCCGGCCGCGAGCTGGTTCGCAGTTTCAAGGATGTCGTGTTGCCACGCATCACCGCCGCCCTGCAGCAGCTCGATCCCGCTGGCGCCGATGGCTACGACGCGCATCTGGCCAAGGTGCGCGCCGACCTCGATGCCTACCTCACCGCCGAGCCAAAGAAGGACAAGAAGGGCCGCCTGCAGCCGCCTGGTCTCGACAAGCGGACCTGGGGCAAGTGCTACGGCCAGATCCAGCGGCGCCTCGAGGCTCTCGGCGGGATCGAGGTCCCACTCAAGAGCCCCTGGGGGCGCATGATCGGCTGGGGCATGACCGCGCCGGTGAGCGACGGCACGCACGTCTACGTCTATTTCCCTCAGGGCCAGACGGCCTGCTACGACCTTGACGGCACGCGCGTGTGGGGCCGGTGGGTAAAACCGGCCAAAAATCGCACTCCGGTGCAGTCGCCGCTCTTGTGCGGCAACGTGCTCATCGACATGCAGGGCGGCGCGCACGTTTTGCGCGGCCTGGACAAGCGTAACGGCAAGGTGTTGTGGGAGGCCCCCACCAAGAGCGCCGCGGTCACGAGCAACAAGGGCGGCTACTACGTCGGCGGACACGCGCTGGTCCACCTTGAAAACGGCGAAGCGAGCATGGACGTGGTGGTCACCCACCTGTGCAACATCATCCGCGTCAGCGATGGTCGCGAGGTCGGCCACCTGGCGTGGGGCGATCGCTACGGGCCGTCCGGTGGCTCCGGCATCCTGAGCTTCGACAATCTGGTATTCAAGCGCACCTGCGGCGACGGCGGCGGCTCACCCTTCACCTGTTACGAACTCGAGCTGGTCGATGAGGACACGGTCGAAGCGGTCGAGCTCTACGCCAACGACGACATCGGCGGCCGCTACCAGGGCAAGGTGATCACCGACACCTACTTCATAAACGATGCCGATGGCGGCCAGGTGATCGAACCGCGCACCGGGAAGGTCGTCGCCAAGGGCAGCAGGCGCAACGAGATCGCCGACCTGAGCACCATCCTGGCAGGCACGCATCTCTTCCACGTCACCAGCAGTTCGAAGGACCGCCTCATGGGCTGCTGGTACGGTCGTCAACATCCCGACGGCTGGGCCCTCAAGCACATCCGCATCGCCGACTTCGGCGATCCCACCCAGCCCCGGCAGCTCGACACGCGCAATATCCTCGGCGGGCGCAATCTGCCGCGCATGCCGTGGCTGGAACGCTACGCGCCGGAAATCCACGCGCACGACGCCTACTGGGGCGCCTGGGCTGCCAAGCCACCACACTTCATGCACGTCGACACCGGCATGTTCCCGGCGGCCAACCGTCTGCTCCTGCGCAGCGTCTCGCATCTGTACTGCATCGGCGATCCCGATCAGCCCTACACCGGCCGCTCGGTGGCATCCCGCTAGTGCGCGCTAGCAGCGCTGCACGATCACCTAGTACGCGCTCGTTCGCTGCCCGGCCGCATCGGTGAACCACGCCTCGACGTTCGTTAGCGCCTTCGAAAGCCCGTTCCAGGCTCCGTCGGGTGGTGCCTTGGGCCTGGCACCGTTCCGCTACGGTCAGCGCGCCTCGTCGTTCGCGGATCAGGGCGAGCGACGACGCCAGCACGTCCTGATCGACGCCATCCAGATCGCCCACCCGGTGGCGACGCCCGGTAGGGACGAACACCGAGAGAGCTACCGCCCGACGCACCACAACGCATCGAAGGAGCGCACGAACAACCGCATGCGCAAGGACCACCGCTGAGGAACCACCCGGTCAACGCGGGCCGGGCCGTTGCCGCCGCCGCCACCGCCCCGGTGACTCGCCGACCTCGCGGTGGAAGGCGCGGATGAAGGCGTTGGGGTCGCGGTAGCCGACCCGGGCGGCGATGGCGGCGACGCTGGTCTCGTCCCGGACAAGCAGGTCCCGGGCCTGGGCGATGCGGGCGCGGCGAAGGGCGGTGCCGGGCCCGATACCGCGGCGGGCATGGTAGCGCCGGGCGCAGAGGGATACCGAGACCCCCAGCTGGCGGGCCAGGTCGGCGACGGTGACCGGCTCGCGGGCCCGGGCGGCGATGAGGTCGTCGAGGTCCTGCACCAGGCTGTCGAGGTGATCGGGAGCCCTCCCGTTCGCCATCAGGTCCAGCAGCCAGGTGCCCAGGCGCAGGCCGGCCGCCTGGCGGTGGGCCGCGTCGCGCCAGTAGCTCAGCGAGATCCGGTCGGCCAGGTCGGCCGCCGCCGCCCGGTGGGGTTCCGGCAGGCGCAGGGGCAAGGCGCGGTTGAAGAGCTCGGACCAGGGCGGTTCCGCCGGCTCGTCGATATCCATGGTGACGGTCATGTCGTAATACAGACGGCGGCGCGGCAGCAGGGAGAAGGCACAGCAGTTCACGCGGGCGCGGCGGTGCAGGACCGCGCTCATCCCAGGTTCGCTGAGCCCGACTTCTCCCGGGCGGAGATCGATCTGCTCGTCGCCGCGGGCAAGGGTGGTGGTGCCGTCGAGTTGCCGCCAGAGACCGTAGAGCCGACGCATGCCCGGCTCATCGGCCAGCGTCCGGGCTGCGTCCTCGTTGCGCAGGCGATGGACGTGGAAGACGAAGGGTTCAAATCGCCGTCGGAGCAGGTCCATCTATTGATTTTGCAAGTTTTTATGTTTTTTGCAAGTTAACTATCGTCCCAGACGAGACGTAGAAGTTCGTGCCACGGCACCGTGGCCGGCACCACCACCGCGAAAGGATCCGCTATGCGCACCGCCCTCCTCCTGACCCTTCTCTGGGCGACCATCGCCATCCTGTCCGCTGCGGATACGCCCCGTGTTCCCAGCTTCATCCGCACCGATGCCCAGCGTGAAGCCTGGCGCATCGGCTGGCCGCAACTGCACGGTCCCACCGGCGATGGCGCGGCGATCGACTGCGGCTTCACCCTGGTGGACGACTTCACCAAGGCGCGGAAGGTCTGGACCAGCGAGGCCCTGGTGCCGTCCTCCGAGATCAATCGCGGCGGCTGCCTGCGCACCGGCTACGCCACGCCGGTGGTGACTGCCGGTCGGGTCTACCTCTACTACACCTGGCCCAGCGGTTTCCCCGAGGACCCATCGACGGTCACCGCCGAGCAGATCAAGGCCCTCAACACCGGCCGCAACGACCGCACCGACAGGAGCGACAAGCCGGGGGACGACGTGATCCTCTGCGTCGAGGCCGCCACCGGCAAGACCCTGTGGAAGCGGGTCTTCGAGGGCCAGGGCGAGACGCTGCTGGGCAGCGGCAAGGGCGGCGGCCACGGCACCATGTGCATCCACGACGGCAAGGCCTACGCCTTCGGCATGGCCGGCTGGGTCTACTGCCTGGACGCCGTCACCGGCGAGGATGTCTGGGTGGCCAACGCGCACCCCACCGCCCACTCCCCCAACGCCACCCCGCTGGTCGCCGAGGGGGTGTTGGTCTACCGCCAGGACGGCACTCTCTTCGGCCACGATGCCGAGACCGGCGAGGAGTTGTGGCAGCGGGGCGGCGCCTTCCGGGGCAACCGCAGCGCCTCCTTCACCCGCGTCTGGCGGACGGGCAAGCGCGAGCTGCTGGTGCACGAGAACACCTGCTACGACCCGCGCACCGGCGAAGAGCTGTGGACCATCGGCGACGTGGAGGGCGGCAACACCACCGCCGTCCACGGCAACTTCATGATCACCCGCGAGGCCGACAAGAAGAGCGGCACCTTTGGCGTGCGCTGCTTCAAGCTCAGCCCGACCGGAGCAGAGCTGGCCTGGTGGTGGAAGGAGCCCTGGGTGATCAAGAGATACTCCAGCCCCGTCTTCGTCGATGGCTGGGCCGCCGTCGATATGCAGGCGCCGCAGACGACCGAGGACCGCCTCTTCGGCATGTTCGAGCTGGCCACCGGCAAGGTGGTCACCATGCCCAGCCACCACAAGGCCTGGAAGTACCAGCCCATCGCCGCCGAGGGGAAGTACCTCTACACCGGCGGCTACAACGTGTGGATCGCCCGGCTCGACCCCGAGAACCTGGAAGAACTGAGTGACACGAAGGTCGGCGACTTCGCCCACGACGTCTCGCCGGCCTACGCCTGCGGGCTGCTGTTCGTGCGGGGAGCGAAGCACCTGGAGTGCTACGATTTACGGACGCGATAGAGAGCTACCGCCCCACGCACCACAACGCGTCGAAGGAACGCACGAACATGCGCTTGCCGGCAAAGGCCGGCAAGCCGTAGGCGAAGAGCCTGTGGTGGCAGGACAAAACGCAGGGCATTCACGGTTCGGCGAGCATGCGCCCCGTCACCCGACCCTCGGTGGGCGTGCGGACGGCATAGGTGCCCTCGT
>JBEPXK010000234.1:0-6337 GCA_041641915.1 Planctomycetota bacterium | reverse complement strand
ACCACAGCCCGTGTTCGCCGAGGTTCCAGCCGTGGTCGACGGTGAAGGCGACGATGGTGTCGTCGCGCAGGCCGAGCCGGTCGACGGCCGTGAGCACCCGGCCCACCTGTTCGTCGAGGAAACTGACTGCGGCGAAGTAGCCGTGGCGCAGCGATCGGGTCAGCGGCTCGCTCAGGGGGTCCTGGTCCTCGATATCGGCGTAGTGGAAGCGCAGCTCGGGCGAGCGGTGCAGTGCGGCCTCGGGCACGTCGGTCGGCGGCTGGCGGCAGGCCGGCATCGGGAGCGCGTCGCGGTCGTAGCGATCGAAGTAACGGCGGGGTACGCTGAAGGGCAGATGCGGCCGGACGAAGCCCGCGGCGAGGAAGAAGGGCTGGTCGCCGCCGGCGAGGCGTTCGAGTTCCTGGATCACGTAGTCGGCGGTCTGATGGTCGGGGCACTGCGATTCCGGACCGTCGATCATCTCCCAGGCCGGCCCGCGCGGCAGGCGCCGCTGCTCGGCCGCGGCGCGGCGCAGGCTCTCGAGTTGCACCGCGACGTTGTCCGGATCGCGATAGCCCGGGTGTTCGTGAGCCGGACGCCAGGCGGGCTCGCACCAGGCCTGCGGCGAGTCGACGCGGTGGTGGAACACCTTCCCGCGCGAGACTGTGTGGTAGCCGTTCAGGCGCAGGTGCTCCGGCAGGACCCGTGCCTGAGGCATATCCTCGTCGGCGCGCGCCCAGTAATCGACGAAGCGTTCGCGCCGCGGCCGGGCTCCGGTCTGGGTACTCGCCCGCGAGGCACCGCAGACCGGCACCTGACAGAAGGCACGGCTGTAGAGCATGCTCTCGCCGGCGAGGGTATCGAGATGCGGGCTGTCGATGTGATCGCAGTCGTAGCAGCCCAACTCCGGGCGCAGGTCGTCGATGGAGATGAACAGGACATTGGGTCGATCATTCATGCGAGGGATTGTGCCGGCGCTGAGGACGGTGTCGAGGACCGGAGAATCGCTTGGCGGGGGTGGTTTGCGGCGGCGGCTGATGGCTATTGGCGGTGACTGATGGCAGCGGGGGTGTCGCTCGGACCGCATTCACGCGCCCTCGCATTCGCGTAGCCAGCTACCCGCTGCGCATGGATGACCGTCGCCCGCCAGCACGGCCTTCCGGTGGTTCTGCATCGACCCGACGGACCCCGGCATCCGGACGGCGCGGGTTGAGCCATCAGCCACCGTCATCAACCGGCTCTTCGTCATTGCATGTGGGTGGTGTCAGCGCCGCCATGAGGCCCTCCGCGTGGGGTCGGGGCCCGCAGGGGTGCACCCCAACCCCACACGGCGGACCCCATGGCTCGTCATCACCAGTTCCGCATCTGGCCCCTGACGCTCGCGATCATCAAGCTCGCACACGAGGACCTGCAGCGTATGCGCGGTGAAGCGGATCTGCGCGATTCGCTGGCGGGACATAGTCCCGCTACTCGCTGTTCGCTACTCGCTACTCGCTGTTCGCTGTTCGCTGGTCGCTGGTCGCTGGTCGCATTGCTCACACGAAACGTCGAGGCGTCCATCAACCATCCCCCGTCTTGAACCTGGCGATCATCGCGTCGAGTTGCTCGTTGATCGTGGCCAGTTCGCTTGCGGTGCTGTCGACCGATTCGCTGCGTTGTTCGATGGTGCGCATCGCATTGGCGACTTCGGCGATGCTGGTGGCGATCTCTTGTGAGGTGCGGGCGCTGGCGTCCATCGAATCGCTGATCTCGCGGATGCCGGCGGTGGTGGCGTGGAGGTTGGTGACGATGCCGGAAACCTGTTCGCGTTGGCCCTGGGTGCGCTCGCCGACGGTGACGGCGGCGGCGCCCATCTGTTCGACGACCGACGAGACCTTGGCGATGCGGGTGGCGGTGAAGTCGGTCCGTTCGGTGATTTCGGCGATGCGTTCGGCGATCGTCTCCGCGCTGTGGGCGCTCTGCAGCGCGAGCTCCTTGATCTCGTCGGCGACCACCCCGAAGGAACGACCGGCGGCGCCGGCCTGAGCCGCCTGGATCGAGGCGTTGAGCGCGAGCAGATTGGTCTGGTCGCTGATCTGCTTGATGGCGCCGGCGACATCGGTGATGCCGGCTGCGGTCTCAGCGAGTTGTTTCATCGCCGCATCCGCTTCGTCGGTCATCGCCACCGCTTCGGCGGCGATGTGGGTGGTGCGTTCGGCGCTCTCGGCGATGTCTCCGCTGCTCGCGGCGAGTTCGTCGGTCGCCCCGTGAAGATGCTCGGTGCTGTGCGCGAGTTCCCGGGTGCGGGTATTGACGCCTTCGATGGTGTTGGACATCTGTTCGCTGCCGGCGGCGATGTCGTGGGCGCGGGCGAGGGTGCTCGAGGCGCTGTCGGCCAGCGATCGGGCGACGCCGAGCAGATGGCCGGACGACGTCGATAGACCGCCGGCATGGTGTTTGATGTGCAGCATCATCTCGGCCAGGCGTTCGACCATCGTGCGGAGCGAATGGCCGAGGGCGTCCGCTTGCGATTCCACGGCGACCGACCGGGTCAGATCACCCTGGGAAATGGCCACCGCGAGGTCGCTCTTGGATTCGAGGCTGTCGGCCATGTGGTTGAGCGATCGGCGCATCTGGCCGAGCTCGTCGTTGGCGTGCACGGGCATGCGGCGCGACAGGTCGCCGCGCGCGACGCGGTCGGCGAATGTCACCGCCAGGCGGACCGGGCGGGCGACGAGGCGCGAGACGAACACCGAGAGCACGGCGCCCATCACCACCAGACCGACCAGGCCGGTGCCGATGCCCGCCCATAGCGAGAGCCGGCTGGCCTGCGCGCTCTGGTTGCGGCCCGAGCGCGCCGCGGCCCGCATGCGTTGACGGCCGGCCGCCACGGCGGCATCGCGCGCGTCGGCACCGGCTTCCAACGCGGCGCGCATGCGTTGTTTGGACAGGGCGAGGAACAGCAGGGCATAGGTCTCGCCGCGTTGCAGGTCGGGACGCAGGCGGTGGAGATCCGGTGTCACCTGCAGGGGATGGTAGAAGGCGAAGTCGGTCGCATCCGCATCCTCGTAGACGGTGGTTGTTGCCAGCGCGGCTTTCCAGATGGCGGGCGGGATGAGGGCGCCGACGCGCTCGGGTACGGTGCTCAGGCCGACGCGGCAGCGGCGCTTGCCATCGACGGTGTCGAAGGTGAGCAGCGAGAACTCGCGCAGGCCGACCATGCCTTCCTGGCTGCGGGCGAAGACGCGGAATTTCTCCTCTTCTCCGGGCAGCAGCGCGTCACCGGCGGCGATCTCGAGTTCGGTGAACAGGCTGCGGGCCGCGTCGTGGGCGAGCGCGCGCATCTCGTCCACGCTTTCACGCAGCAGGGCGTCACTCGATTGCACCCAGCCGGTCTCGATCTCACGCATCGCCTGTTCGTAGGCGGAGGCCACCCCGGCGTAGCCGCGGCGCGCGAACACGTGGCCGACGACCTGCATCGCGCCGACCACGATGAGGAACAACGCGAGCACGCAGATGAAGATCTTGCGCGCGAGGCTCAGATCACGGAGTCGCATCGTTCGCGCCTCCCCGATCGTGGTCGTCATAGTCGACCGCGTGATGGTTTTCGCCCTTGCGGTAGAAGGGGAAGTCGCGCCGGCGGGCGAAATCGGGGCTGGCGCAACCGATGCAGGGGGCCGCTGCGCGGATGCACCAGTTGACGCCGCCGTTCCATTGGCGGCTCGGGCACTGCGTGCGGGTGAGCGGACCGAGGCAGCCGAGCTTGAACAGACACCCGTGATCGTCACCGAAATGCGAGGCGAAGACCTTGCGCGCATAGTCGTGGTACCGCGGGCAGCGATCGTGGGTGCTGTGGCGATAGAACATCAACGGGGTGAAGAGTTCGGGATCGACATCGGGGTACCCCGGACCGGCGAGATGCACCAGGGTGCCGACGATCGATTTGGGATGCGACGGGCACAGCGGCGCGTTGACCAGACGGCCGCGGCGGCGGGCGCCGACCAGACGCATGAATTCGCCGACCCCCACCGCACCGGTGGGGTTGCCTTCTGCCGCCGGGATGCCACCGAAGGCGGCGCAACTGCCGAGGGCGAGCACGTAGCGCGCTTGTTTGACCAGCGGCTCGAGACGCTCGTACAGGGTCTTGCCGGCGATCATGCAGGCGGAGCGGACGGTGGTCGGAATGGAGCCTTCGCAGACGAGGATGTAATCGTCCAGCCGGCCGACCTGATCGATGATCCGCACGCAGTCTGCGCCCTGGGCCGCGCCGAGGGTGGAGTGGTATTGCAGCGAGATCAGTTCGGTGACCAGTCGTACCGGGCCCGGGTTCTCGCTGTTGAGCAGCGAGACCGAACAGCCGCTGCAGGCCTGCCCCTGGATCCAGAGGACCTTGGTCTTCTGGCGGGCGAGGTTCTCGAGGCCCTCGCTCAGCCACGGGCCGAAGCGCGCCGGTAGCGCCAACGCGGCGGCGAGGGTCGCGCCCAGTCCGAGGAAGTCGCGGCGGCTGAGCGATGCGGTCGTCTCCATGGTCTCGTCCTCGCCCATCAGTGCACCGCGCAGGCCAGACAGGGGTCGAAGGCGCGGACGACGCGCGCGGCCTCCAGGGGGTTGTCGGGGTCGGCGATGCGGGTGCCGACCAGGGCGTGTTCGACCGGACCGGGGCGACCGGCGCCATCGCGCGGCGAGCAGTTCCACGTCGTCGGGACCACGCATTGGTAGGTGGCGATACGATGATCGGCGATGCGGAGCCAGTGCCCCAGCGCGCCGCGCGGCGCTTCGGTCAGGCCGACGCCGGTGGCGTGTGCGGGCAAAGCGAAATCCCGCGCCGGCGGCGATCCAGGACGCAGGGCGTCGAGCCACGCGGCGGCGCGTTCGATCAGCCACAGCGTTTCCAGCGGGCGGACCAGGTGACGCCCGAGGGTGGAGTTGAGCTGGTCGGCGCTGATCCCGTGGGCGTTCAGGACCGGCTGCAGCGCACTCGTGATCCGGTTGGGGCCCGGCGCCGCGAGCGCGACCATCATGCGCGCCAGCGGTCCGACCTCCATCGGGTGGCCACGGTAGCGCGGCGCCTTGACCCAGGAATAGGCGCCGGGCTTGTCCGCGGCGACGGTGGTGTGGCTGTCGGCCGGGTGCTCGGGGTGGTCACCGGCGAAGCGGGCGCAGGTGGCGTCTTCGGTGATGGCCGCGATGTCGAGTTGCTGCCAGCGACCGTCGATGACGGCTCCGGCCGGGATCCACGGCTGATCGTTCTCCTCGCGGAAGACCCCGAAGGAGAGGAAGTTGGCCTGACCGCGGCCCTGCCGCCAGCCGTCGGGGAACAGCCCGGCGACGGCGAGGACGTCGGGCAGATACACCGTTTCGCAGAAGCGCCGCAAGCGGTCGAGGCGCGAACGGTAGGCGAGTATGCGTTCGCCGGTCACCGGCTGGGTGCAGCCGCCGGGCACCAGGGCGGTGCTGTGTGGAAGTTTTGCGCCGAAGACCGCGGCCATCTCGTGCGCCAGGCGCCGCATGGCGAAGGCTTCGGCGTAACTACCGATCAAGCGACAATTGGCCTCGACGTCTGTGGCGTAGGCGCCGTCGTAACGTGGGAGGAAGGGCGCGGCCGGGAACAGATCCTTGCGATCGATCGAGGTCTGGACCCAGGTCTTGAGCTCCTGGAGCGTGCGGTCCTTGCCGGTGTAGGCGAGCACCGCGGTGATATCGACGAAGTCGAGCGCGGCGAGGTGGTAGAAATGGACGATGTGCGATTGGATGTAGTTGGCGGCGAGAATGAGGTTCTGCGCCAGACGCCCGTTGGGCGAGGGTTCGATGCCGTAGGCCGCTTCCTGCGCCATGACGCTGGCCAGGCCGTGGGAGATCGGGCATACGCCGCAGATGCGTTGGGTGATCTGTTGCGCGTCGAGCGGATCGCGCCCGCGCAGGATCGCTTCGAAGCCCCGGAACATCTCGCCTTCGCATCGCGCCGCGGTGACCCGCCAGCCGTTGTCTGCGGTCCGCGCGACATCGGTGTGGATGGCGAGGTGGCCCTCGATCCGGGTCAGGGGTGAGATGCTGACGTGTTCGGGCATGGTCGTCTCGTATGCCGGGTGAAATGACACGTCGGTGATCGGACGCGCTGCGGGACAATCAGATGATGATACGTGGTGGGGGATGCGAGTACAAGGTGGCTGAACCGGATGATTGAACGTGACTACTCAGGGGCTTCGCCCCTACGGTCCATTCGCAAGCGAATGGACCCACCGCTCTGGCTTTGTCGGGATTCCCATGGATCGGCATTGCCGATCCATGGGTGGGCGGATCGGCTACGCCGATTCTATCCGCCCACCATCCCTCGCTCGCCAGCCCCATCGCTCGCGATGGGGCCCGAAGAAGGCAGGTA
>JBEPXK010000233.1:0-6350 GCA_041641915.1 Planctomycetota bacterium | reverse complement strand
CGGCGGGTAAGACGATCGCCGGGGTCGACGCGCTCACTGCCGGGGTGATCTTCGCCGCCCTCGCCACCCCGGCGATGGGATCGATCCTCGACCGCCTCGCCGAATGGGGCGTCGATCTGGATGCGCCGGCGCCGCCGCCGGCGGATACCGCCAGCTCGGCGGTGGCCGGGCGCACCTTCGTGCTCACCGGTACGCTGCCGACGCTCAAGCGCTGCGAGGCCGCGGCGATGATCACCGCCGCGGGGGGCAAGGTCACCGGGTCGGTATCGAACCGCACCGACTACCTCGTCGCCGGCGAAGCCGCGGGCAGCAAGCTGGCCAAGGCGCGTCGCCTGGGGGTCAGCGTGATCGACGAGGCCGCCCTGCGCGAGCTGTTGTAGCCGGCCGGGTCGGCACTCACCCGCTGGTGCTGTGGGGTTCGCCGCGCATGCGTCGGGCGTGATCGTGGCGGATGCGCTCCAGCGGCCAGGGCGGCGGTAACGGCCCCTCGTCGTAGCGTGCCGCGAGATGGCAGCGCAGCAGGGGGGCGAGGTCGGCGTTCGTGTGCGGTTGGATCTGGGCGATCAGGTGGCTGAGCGTGGTGTGGGGTTCGACCGCGATGCCCAGGGACAGCGCGCAGCGGACCAGATCGTCGGTCTGGCGCTCGAGGGCTCGGGTACGCGGGTCGCGTTCGCGGCGGCGCAGCACGAGGAAGACCGCGCCGAGGCCGAGCAGCAGGGCGAAGCCGACCAGCGGGAACCATGGCACTTGCGGGCCGTTGCCTTGCGGGTCGGTCGCCTCCTCGTCGTCCTCCTCCGGCGTCTGATCAGTCGCCTCGGCGGTCGCCGGCTCCTGGTGTGCGGGTGGCAGCGGCGCGATGTCGCCGGCGGGGGTGGCGTCGACCCGGACCCAGGTCGGTCGGCCGTCACGCCGGGCGAGGACCTCGCTCCAGGCGTGGGCGTTGCGGGCGCGGAAGATGACCCGGTCGTCGTGGTACTCGGTCGAGGCGAAGCCGGTCACGCAACGGGCCGGTTTGCCGGCGGCGCGCAGCAGCAGGGTCAGCGCGCTGGCGAAGTACTGGCAGTGGCCGCGGCGGCGCCGTGGTTGCGGGTCGAGCAGGAAGGTCAGCAGTGCGCCGCCGGGGCGCGGGTCCAGCTGCTGCGGCAGGTCGTTGAGCGCGTAGGCGCAGCGGCGGCGGAGGAAGGCGACGATGCTCGTCGCCGCGTCTTCCGCCTCGAGGTTGCGCCACTGCTCGAGCTGGGCGATCTCGGTCGCGAAGGCCTCGGTCAGGGGTTGCGGCACCCGGGTGAGTACCGACCGCTGGCTGTGTAGCTGCGGCCCCGCCGGGTAGGCGGGGGCGCCGATATCGCAGTTGTAGCGCCGGGGCGAGGCGCCGAAGCCGCGGCGATAGAGGTTGCCGTGGGGGTCGCGCAGCAGCTCGTCGAGGCCGACGCGATTGCTGCCGTCGGGGATCGGCACCACGTCCTTGCCAATCATGCCGGCGCGGATGAACAGCGACTCGAGCTGGCTGGCGTGGCCCCGGTGGAGGATCGGTTGCGAGCCGATCGGCCGGGCGTGGACGCCCGGCAGGGACCAGGCGAGGTGGGTGCCGGTCAAGCGTACGTAGGGCAGGGCCTGCATGCGCAGGTAGCGCGGTCCGGTGGCGGAGCCGGTGGTGGTGGTCATCCAGGCCACGGGGGCGGGGTTGCTGCTGGTCCAGCGTGGGTCGCCGATGTGCATCTCCTGCTCGATGCGCAGATGGCCGGTGCCGTCGAGCCCGAGGCGTTCGCGATTGATCTCGATCAGTGGTGCGCTGCGGGGGACGAGCTGCGCGCGGATCACCAGCACACCATGGAAGGCCCCGAGCACCACCGCGAGCACGATCGGCGGCAGCAGCCAGCGCAGCGGGCGGTTCCAGTGGGTGCTGCCGACGGTGGCCGAATCGCGCCGGGCGCAGCCGATGCGCAGGTGGGCATCGGCGGCGAGCGCGCCGATGGCGATGGCCACCTGGAGGAAACGCGCCGCGCCGGGATGGGCGAGCATCGGCGCGAGCAGCGGTCGCAACCACGCATCGAGCAGGTACGGCAGCTGCAGCAGGGGGATCTCGGCGAGCACCGCGGGGGGCAGGGGCTCGTACAGGCCGGTCTTCGCCGCGAACACGATCTCGCCGGTGATCAGCAGCGGCAGCCAGCGCAGCATGCCGATACGGCAGGGGATGAAGATCCAGTAGGCGACCACCATCCGCAACCAGCCGGCAAAGGCCTGCATCTCGAGTCGCTCTGCCTGGATGGTGGCGTCGATGCTGCGGCTCCAGAAGAAGGTCAGCACGCCGGCGCCGAGCAGCAGCAGCTCGGAGAGCAAGAGGCGGCGCCAGCGCATCGGTGCCAGCTCGGCGACCATGCCGGCGGTGGTCAGCAGCAGCATCGGCCCCGCCGCTGCTGGGTAGACCCAGCTGAGGACGAGCCAGGTCACGGCGAGGAAGCACAGATGGGTGATCACCAGGGGGCGGCGCTCGTAGAGCGGGACCGCTACCGCGCGTGCGCCCTGGGAGCGTATGGCCGGCCGCCGGCCTCTCATCGCCGCACCCGCGGCAGTTTGATGAAGGTGAGCGCGTCGCGCAGCGTCAGGACCTCGACCCGGCCGCCGGAGCGTACGTCGAGACGTGTGCGCGCGGTGAGCACCAGGCACAGGGCCCCCGGGGGCAGGTGGGGGCGCAGCGCTGCGGGATCGGTGGTCCCCACCGTGGCCAGACGTTCGAGCAGGTCGCGCCGTTCGCCGGTGACCGGCTCGGGGAAGGCGGGGCCGTGCAGGGTGACCTGCCAGCCGCTGCCGGCGAGGTGGTCGACCAGCGTCGCGGCGACGCAGACCAGGCGCTCGAAGCGCAGCGAGGAGGGGCGGGGGTCGGCGCTGTCGAGCACCAGGGCGACGTGACGGCTGGCCGGCGCGTTGCGCTGGGCGACGAGCAGGGTGCGCAGACGGGCGCTGGCGCGCCAGTGGATGCGGTGGATCGGATCGCCCTGGCGGTAGGCGCGCAGGTGTGAGATCTCCTCGTCGCCGGGCGCCGAAGAGGTGGGGCCCTGTTCGAGCCAGCGGTGGAGGTGGGCGTGGAAGGCACGCTGGATGACCCCGATCGCCGGCAGCACCAGCACTTCGCGCCGCTTGCCGAGCTGCCGACGCGATTCGAGCAGCCCGAAGGGCTGCTCGTTACGCGCCAGCAGCGGCGGCAGCAGCAGCGGTCCGCGCACGGGGAAGCGTGCCGGCCAGGCGAGGCGGGTGGTGGCGCGGCCGAGGCCGGGCAGCTCGCTGACGGGGAGGAACAGCTCGCCGGCGGGATCGAAGGCATCGATGCGCACCGGTGCGCTGCCGCATTCGGCGCGGACCCGGCAGCCGAGCGTGGTCTCCGTCCCGGCATGGATCGTTGGCGGGACCAGCCATTCGGCCTCGATCCCGCGCAGGCGGTGCGGCACGCTCCAGGCGGCGACCAGCAGGGCGAAGAGCAACGCCAGCCCGAGGTAGAGCGTGCCGGGCTCGACCATGAAGGTGACCGAGGCGCAGAGCACCAGGGCGAAGCACAGCGTGGTCCACCCCTGGAAGGTCAGCCGGGTCCCGTTCGTCGGCGCGACGGGCCCGGGGGATGCCGGCGGCTGCAGCTCGCTCATCGGGGCACCGGCACCCCCTCGAGCAGCGCCTGGACCGCCATCGTGGCGTCCTGGCCGGCTTTGGCGCGGACGCGGTGGGCCAGCGCTGGCACCGCGAGCTGCTGCACGTCCTCGGGGATGACGAATCCACGGCCCGCGAGCAGGGCGCGGGCCTGGCAGGCCTGTTTGAGGCCGATCGCCGCCCGGGGACTGGCGCCGACGGCCACGGCGTCGTCGGCGCGGGTGGCGGCGATGATGTCGAGGATGTAGTCGGCGACCGGCTCGCGCACCGCGATCGCCCGGACCTCGCTGCGCAGTGCGGCGGCCGTCTCCATGTTGAGAACCGGCTCGAGTGCGGCCAGCTCGCCCTCGGCGCCGTCGTGGGCGAGCAGCTCGCGTTCGCGTTCGCGCTGGGGATAGCCGAGGGTGAAGCAGAGCAGGAAGCGATCCTTCTGGCTTTCGGGCAGGGGGTAGGTGCCAACGTGGTCGTGGGGGTTCTGCGTCGCGACGCAGAAGAAGCAGGGCGCGAGGGGGTGGCTGCGGCCGTCGACGGTCACCTGGCCTTCGTTCATCGCCTCCAGCAGCGCCGACTGGGTTCGCGGCGGGGTGCGGTTGAGCTCGTCGGCCAGCAGCACGTCGCAGAACACCGGCCCGCGGTGGAATACGAAGCTGTGGTCGCGCTCGCTGTAGATCGAGACCCCGGTGATGTCCGCCGGCATCAGGTCGGGCGTGCACTGTAGACGCTGCAGATCCCCGCCGATCGCGCCGGCCAGGGCCTTGCCCAGGGTGGTCTTGCCCACGCCGGGGATGTCCTCGAGCAATACGTGGCCGCCGGCGAGGAAGGCGGTGAGCAGCAGATCGACCACCTCCGGCGGTCCACGGTAGATCCGGCGTACGGCACTCTGCAGGTCGCAGAGCTCCTGCCGCAGATCCCAGCGTTCCGCTGCGCCGGCTGCGGCATCGGTGGCGGACAGGTCTGACTCGATGCTCATGGTCCCGGCGCTCCTCATTGGTCCATACTCCCTTCGTATCCGCTCCCCGGCACCAGCAACAGCCCTTTCACCGCCAGCCGGCGTGGCCTGTTGAACGGCCATCATGCGTACGGCATAGTTCACACAAGGTGCTCCCCGTCAAGAACTTGGCTATTGTACGGCCACCTGTGCGGCCTATATTCGCCAAGCAGTGCATAGGAATCCCGGGCATCATCCTACCCACAGGTAACGCTTCGGGGCGCCGGTTGGTTCGTCCGGTACCGCAATGGCGGGAACGCGCTGGCGCCGAACCGACTGCCGTCCGCGTCTGGGACGTCTCCGACAGAGAGGAGTCGAGCAGTCATGGCCAGGTCGACCATCGCCAAGCGGACCATCGCTGAACGTATCGCAGTCCAGTTGGATCTGGGGCAGACCCAAACCCTCCAGGTGATCCAGGCCTTTCTGGATGAGATCATCGAGGAGCTCGCCAAGGGCAATCGCCTCGAATTCCGGGACTTCGGCGTGTTCGAGACCGTGGAGCGCAAGCCGCGGATGGCGCTCAATCCCAAGACGCTCGAGAAGGTTCCCGTGGGCCGCAAAGTGGTGGTCAAGTTCAAGGTCGGCCGTTTGATGAAAGCTCGCGTGGCCAGGCTCGGCGAACAGCCCCAGGAGCAGCAGTCCGGAATCTGAGTTCCGGCACCCTCCGCGATCCGGGGTGAGGCCGGCGCCCGGCCGCTCCGGCTTGCTCCGGCCCACCGCGTGGTAGCATCGGCGGTCATGCCCCTGATCCGGCGTCATCGCAAGCGTCCCGCCACCGGCAACGCCACTTCCGAAGAACCGGACCGACCCGGAGACGAGCCGGTGAACATCCTGCGTTTCCTCCATCCGGATTGCATCGCGCTCGACCTGGAGACCCGCCCTACGCCGGTCGACCCGGACGAGTCGGAAGGCCAGCGCGAGCGGCGACTGGTCCACGACAAAGAGGCGCTGCTGCAGGAATTCACCGATCTGATGGATCGCAGCGGTAACGTCGTCAATCCGACCAAGTTCTACAAGGACATGGTCAATCGCGAACGCAAGGCGACCACCGCGATTGCGCCGGGCATCGCCATCCCCCACGTACGGTCGATGCAGGTGCGTAACTTCACCATGGGATTCGCACGCGCGCCTGGCGCGGGGTTCCCCTTCGCCAGCCTCGACGGTGGCCCCACCCGGCTGTTCTTCATCCTCGCCGCCCCGCCCTACGACGACCGCCTCTACCTGCGGGTCTATCGGCAGTTCGCCGAGATGATCCAACACGATTGGATCATCGACTCCTTCACCGACGCCCAGAGCGAACAGGACGTGCGCAACATCCTGCGCGGCTACGTGGCCCAGTGAGCACCTGCTTTCAGCGCCGCTCGTAGCTCCGGCCACACCGGCCACACCGGCCACGACACGGCGACGCTACGGCCGGCCCGACCGCCCAGCAGGCACGGAGAGCCATCCTGTTCCGTCGCCGCCACCTATCGCTGCGCGATGCCGCCGCCGCCCCCCATGGCCTTGGTCGCCACGGCGACAGCGAACGCGCCGATTACGACGAAAGCCTGCCCAGGGTCCGCGCAGGCGTGGCGGAACTCCTCGACGCCCATCAGCAGGGCCGCTGAACCGCCAGCGCTGGCGCCGGCGTCGCCCGCACCCGCACCCGCACCCGCACCCGCACCCGCACCCGCACCCGCACCCGCACCCGCACCCGCACCCGCACCCGCACCCGCACCCGCAC
>JBEPXK010000232.1:0-6351 GCA_041641915.1 Planctomycetota bacterium | reverse complement strand
GACCGGGGCGCGGCTGCGCCTGTCGCGGCACCGCGGCGACCACAGCCGCAGCTACGGCGGCAGCCGGGCGCAGACCGACACCGACGGTCGCCACGTCCTGCGTGGCGTCACCCCGGTGGACGACGGCCACCACGAGCTGGTGGTCAGCGCCCTCGATGGGCGCGAGGTGCGCCTGCGCGATGTGGACGTGACCGCGGGCGAGCTGCGCGTCACCCTGCCCTGAGCCCACGTACGGCCGCCCCGGTGGCGGCGATCTGACCGTGTGAACGCTGCACCTGCGGGATCGGCGAACGCGCCTTGTTCCGTGGGGCCATGCGGCGACAGTCGGAGCGGTGATACGATGGGATCGCGCGGCTTATTCTTTCTGATTACCCTCTGTGCCGGTTGTGCCGTGGCCCTGCCCGCGGCCGAGGTCGAGACCATGGACGGCCGGGTGATGCAGGCGACGGTCACCGGCGAGACCGCTACCAGCATCAGCCTGGAGATGCGTGTCGGCGGGACCAGCAGCAGCATGACCCTGCCCAAGCGGGTCATCCATCGCTGGCGCGAGGACGCGCGGTCGCCCTGGCAGGTGATCACGGCGAAACCGGAATCGGAGCCGGAGCCGGAGCCCGAGGCTCCGGCAGCCGAGGCTTCGGCCGACTCCGACTCCGAAGCCGAAGCCGAAGCCCCTCCGGCCGTGGTCACGGCCATGGGGTGGCGTGGTGATTATACCGGTCACTTCCCTGACGCCCGGCCGCCGTTGCGCTGGAGCGAGAGCGAGAACCTGGCCTGGAAGCGTCCGCTCGCGGCGCGTAGCCACGCCTCGCCGATTGTCGTCGGGGAGCGGGTGTTCTGTTGTATCGAACCCTATACCCTCGCCTGCTTCGACCGCCGCACCGGCGCGCCCTTGTGGCAGCGCGCTTGCGACTTCGCCACCGTGCTCGGGCCGGCGCATGCGTCGGATCCCGAGCCGTCGTTCCAGTGGAAGAATTATTACGGCTACGCCACGCCGACGCCGGTGAGCGACGGCGAGCTGGTGTGGACGGTGTTCGGCCATGGGGTGCTCGTCTGCCACAGCGTGGCCGGCGAGCTGGTCTGGGCCGAACCGGTCAAGCTGACCAGCCGGGTCGCCGGCGCCGCGGCTTCGCCGGTGTTGCTCGGCGACCGGCTGATCATCGGCACCCGCGGCAGCGGGGTGACCGCCTTCGATGCCCGCAGCGGCCAACAGCTGTGGAGCGCCGGCAAGGGCAACGGCAGTTATGGCGGCATGACGCCGCTCTCGATCGGCGGTCGGCCGCACATCTTGCATCCCGCGGGGCTGCTGATCGACGCCAACTCCGGCAGCATCGTCGCTCGGGATCTGCACGCGGAGAAGGACAATCGGAATTGGGGCCCCTCGCCCGTGATCGCTGGGGGCGTCGGTGTGCTGCATTTCCATCGCAAGTCTTCGGGGATGAACCAGACCCTGATGCGCGCCTTCCGCTTCGGCAGCAGCGCCCCCGAGCTGTTGTGGGAGTACGACACCAACACCGGCGGCATCGGCGGGCGTATGAGCCGCAGCGCGTTGATCCATGACGGTCTGGTCTACGCGGTGCGCGACGATGGCCTGTTGCAGGTGCTCGGCCTCGAGAACGGCAAACTCATCTATTCGCAGGATTTGCCCGGCGGCAGCCGCGCCAGCCTCACCATGGCCGGCGGGGCGATCTTCCATGTCGGCAAGCGCGCGGTGGTGGTTTTTGCGCCGGGCAGCAGCTACCGCGAGCTCAGCCGTTTCGAACACCCCTTTGGCAAAGCCGGGGTGCCCTCGCCGGTATACGTTGACCGGGCGGTGTACTTCCGTTCCGTCGATGCGCTGTGGTGCTTCGTCAACCGCGCCGATTCCTGAGCAGGTGCCCATCTCTTCCGAGCCCCGGCGCGAGCGATGTTGGGTAGATGGCATCGGCGTAGCCGATCTGCCCACCCGTGGCGTGGCCATGCCGAGCTGCGGAAAATACTGACAACGCCAGCGGGACGGGGCCAGCCGCTTGCGAATGGATTGCAGCGAAGAAGCCCCTGAGTGGTCACGCGTCGAGATCCTCGCCGAGCCGCGTGAGTTTCTCGGTGTATTCGGCGGTGATCGCGGCGATGTCGGCGTAACGGCCCGCGGCCATGGCGGCACTGATACGCTCCTGCATCTCGGCTTGCAGCCGGAAGCCCTCGTCCGCGAGTGAGGCGATTGTGTGCCCGTGCTCTGTCGCGGCCTGCTCGTGGGCTTTGCGGAGTTCTCCGGAGGTGCGCTCGCGCATTGTCGCCACGTCGACCAGGGTTGCCTGCGGCCGTTGCGCGATGAGCACGGCGGCGAGGTCGGCAGGCGCCTGTTCACCGGCGTGGAGGGTGAGCCCGTGCTGCGGGTCGACGAGGAAGACCGCGGTCGGCCGGTCGCAGTCGGGCAGCGTACTGGCGAAGACCTCGTTGGGGCCCAGGGCGTGGGTGATGTGGCTCAACGCGAGTTGCTCGCTGTCGCGGGCGTGGGCCGCGGGCAGATCCCCGTCGGCGCCACAGTCGGCGAGCGCGTGCAGCGCGGCGTGTAGGGCGAAAGCGGTCGCGGGCTCGCCGGATGCGATCTGGTCCTCGACCAGATCGCAGCAGAGCGGGGTGGCATGCAGCGGCGCTGCGCGCTCGAGCCGCGCGGCCAGTTCGACGGCGGTGTCGCGGTGCTTGGCGGCTTCCGCGGCGAGGCCGGCGTGGCAGTAGACCAGCGTCAGCGCGGCGGCGGCTTCGTACTCCAGCGCCGGTTGATCCTGTTGCGCGGCGGTGCGGCGTAGCTCCATCAGCGCCTCGGCCGCGCCGACGGTATCGTCCGTCGCCAGCAGCGCCCGCGCGCGGTCGCGCAGGATGCCCGGTACGGCGGGATGCTGCATGCCGATGGTGCCGCTGTAGAGCACGTAGGCCTCGGCGAGCGGCGCGGCGGCAGCGGCCGGTTCGCCGGCGCACAGCAGGGCCCGGCCGAGTTCGGCGCGCAGCTCGGCGCCGTCGGCGGTGTCCGCGCCGCCGGCGGCGGTGAGTACCGCCATGGCCTGGTGCAGGTGCTCGACGGCGGTCTCGGCATCGTCGTCGTGCAGGGCGATGCGGCCGAGCACCCGGCAGACGGTGGCGACGGCGGGGTGCGCGTCGCCGTGGGCCGCGGTCAATGCGGCATGGGCCTGCGCGGCCGCAGCGCGCGCCGGTTCGATGCGTCCGCAGGCCAGCAGCGCCTCGGCGAGATGAGCCCGACTCTCGGCGGTGGCGGGATGGTCGGCGCCGTAGGCGGCGGTCTCGTTGGCCACAGCGCGTTCACTCAGGGTCACCGCCGTCTCGGGGTGGCCCTGCATGCTGCGCAGGGTGGCGTAATTGATCAGCATCGTCGCCAGGCCGGGATGGTCGGCTCCGAGGCAGTCCTCGGCCATCGCCAGCGCGGTGGCGAACCCGCTTTCGGCCTGGTCGAGCAGGCCGAGCTGGAGGTCGGACATCGCCTGGTTGGCGTGGAAGACCGCGAGGTTGGCGTGGCGCTCGCCCCAGGCGGTCTGTCCCTGATCGATGGCCAACTGGTAATATTGGCGGCAGCTGCTGAAGTCGCCGGCCTTGCGGTAGCACTCGGCGATGGCGTTGTGCTTGAGCGCGGCGCTGGCCCAGTCGATCGCCTCGACGCTGCCGCCGGCCTGGTCGATGTCGGCCCCGGCCTGATAGGCGGCGATGGCCTCCTGGTAGGCGCCGGCGCCTTCGAGCACGCTGCCGAGCAGGTGCAACGCGGCCGAGATGTGCGCTGGTTCGTCGGCGTGGAAGGCCTTGACCCGTTCACAATGCGCGCGCGCCAGATCGAGCACCGCGGCACACTGGCCGGTCTGGGTCGCGGCTTCGCACTGCGCGCGTTCGTTGGCCAGCTGGCCGAAGTCCAGCGCCCGTTCGGCGAAATCGGGCTCGCGCGCGGTGGCCAGAGCGAGGTAGCGCTCGGCCGCGGCCGCGGCGCCAGGGTGCTCGGCGCCGTGGACGTCGCTGAGGTAGCAGTGGTAGAGCGTTTCGAGTGGCGGCGCGGTGGCGAAGAAGCGGGCGTAGGCCGTGGCGCCGGCGTCCTCCTCGCCGTGGCTGTAGTGCCACAGCGCGAGATTGGCCAGGGCCGCGGCGTTGGCCGGGTCGAGCTCGAGCACGTGTGCGAGCGCCGCGGGCGCCGCGGGGTCGCCGGTGGCCATCAGGGCGTAGGCGTGGAGGTTGCAGGCGTCGACGTCGGTCGGGTCCACCTCTACCGCCTCGGCGAGCAACGGCAGCGCCGCGGTCCAATCGCCAGCGGTGCCCAGCGCGGTGGCCTGGGCGATCAGCGCGGCGGTCTGCTGGTGCGCGGCGTCCGCCTGGGCGCACATCGCGGCGAAGCGTTCGGCGAGCAGCCGGCGGTAGGCGACCGGGCTGCCGGCGCCTTCGCCCGGGTCGTAGTGGTGATCGCTCTGGGCAACGCGCTCGCGGATCGCGGTGACGAGGATCTGCAGGTGCGCATCATCCGCGAGGTAGCGCGCCAGCGCGGGGTCGTTGCCGTAGTGTGCGGCGGCCTCGCCGTCGACCAGCTCGAGCACGGCGAGTAGCCGCAGCAGCGGCGGCGACCACGCGTAACGCGTGAAGATCGCCGGCAGCATGGTCTCGTGGTTGAAGACGTCGTGCTCCACGTCGAGCTGGTGGTAATAATCGGCGTAGAGGTCGAGCCAGCGCGCGTCGTGCAGCACCAGCGCGTGCAGCGCACCGGATAGGGCGCAGGTCTCCTCATCGCGGTAGAGGTCCTCGTGGCCGGGGAAGGCGATGAAGCGGCGCAGGAGCGTGGCGATGCGCTCCGGCCCGCCGTCGAGTTCGACCGCCCGGGCGAAGAAGGCGTCTTCATCGAGTTCTTCGCCGGCGGGGTCACAGAAGACGGGGCCCTCAGAGCTCGCTCTGCGCCCTTGAGCGGCAAGAGCCGCTGCAGCTGGGGTGCGCCGAAGGCGCGAGGAGGCAGCGCCCCCTCTGAAGGAAGCCTCACGGAAGACGAGCAGCAGGCTGTGCCCGCGGCGCAGGGCGTCGATGTCGGCGCAACGCGCGACCAGATCGTCGAGCGCGGTCAGGATCGCCGCGGGGTCGTCGAGGTCGGCCACCGGAATGACGGTGCGGTCGAGGTCCTCCGTCTGCTGTGCCTGCGCCGGGCTGCGGGTCGCGGACGGTGGATCGACCGGCTCTGGGGTGACGGTGATCAAGGCGTGCTCGTCGGCGAGGTCGAGCGCGGTGGGATCGAAGGCGGCGAGCTCGACGTGGTTGCCGGTGACCACGATGTGATTGTCGCGGCTGAGGTCGGAGCGGATGCTGGCGTGGAAGTATTTGCGCGCGAAGGGGTCTTGCGCCTCGCGCCCGGGGAGGCGGTCGAAGCCGACCAGGGCCGAGCGCGCGCTGCCGTCGAGGGCGAGCCGGCGCAGGATGCCATCGCGGAAACAGACCCAGAACGCGGGGCTGTCGGTGCAGGGGTGGATGCTGCGCAGGTCGTCGACGAACTCGCCGCGCTCGTGGTGGTATGCTCCGGTGTCGGCCGGCGCGGCCAGGATCTGCGCGACGGCGTTGTCCGGTTCGTCGCTCGGCCCGTAGCCGAGCTGGCCGGGCGGGTATTCGCGCGTAGCGATCAGATGGCGGTCGGTGAAGGTCTCGAGGTCGAATACCGCCACCTGGTTGACGAAGCGCGGGCCCTCGGGAGTGTCTGCGACGACGACCTCGTAATAACGCCTGATGCCATAGCCGTGGATGAAATCGAACACAGGCAGCTTGCGGTCGAAGAACTCCGGTGGCGGCGCGGCGAGCGGGAAGTCCTCACCGGCGCCGGTGGCGGGGTCGAGGCGGTGGATCGACTGGTGTTGGTCCGCGTCGTCCCAGCTGCCGCTGAGGATGTAGAATAGCAGGCGGCCGGCGGGGTCGATCCAGAAGTGTTTGGTCTCGGCGTGGGTCGGCAGCTCGTGGCGTTGGCGGAGCTCGAGCCGCTGCAGGTCGTAGACCACCAGCCGGGCGCCGAGCATGAAGGTGGTGAGATAGAGCGTGCGCCGGTCGGGCGCGAGCACGGCGCCGCAGCCGCCGATGTCGGAGCGGAAATCGTGCTCGTGGAACAGGGCATTCTCGCGCAGATCGTAGAGCCGCAGGCGGCCACGCTCGTCGAGCACCGCCAGACGGCGGTCGTCGAGCAGTTCGCAGAAGGTGACCGAGCTGCCGTCGGTGTAGGGGACGAACTGCCTGACCAGCGCGCCGTCCGCGATCACCTCGACGTGATCCGTGCCATTGTCGCTCGTGATCACGTGTGCCGCCTGGTCCATGTGCTGCTCCCGATCGGTGTTGGTCCAGCGCGTAGTGTCCGTCGCAGAT
>JBEPXK010000231.1:0-6361 GCA_041641915.1 Planctomycetota bacterium | reverse complement strand
GCGGTCGCTTCGGCGTTGGCCATGGCGGACTCGGCCGATCGGCGATCACCACCGCCGCAGGCGGTGAGGGCGAACAGCAGAACGGCCAGGACGATGGGCGATGCCGGATTGCGGACCATGGCTCCTCCTCAGATCGACAACCCACCGTCGAACGCAGCGTGGCGGGAGCAAGGTCGAAGCGGCACTGCGCCCGGCAGCTCAGTGAGACGTGCCCCGAGCGCGCCCGGGCGTTGCCGCGTGGGCGCATTCGGACACACTCGCCCGCCGCGGTGCGCGACTCCGTCACCGCTGCGATCAGGAGGAGCCATGTACGACCGCACCCGCATCGCCGCGATCCTCGCCATGCCGATGCCGACCGTCGAATCCGGGGTCAGAGCCACCGTCTGCGGGTGGATCCGCTCCCGCCGGGACTCCAAGGCCGGGGTCAGCTTCATCGACTGCAACGACGGCTCGAGCATCACCGGCCTGCAGATCGTGGTCCCGGCGACGATGCCGGGTTACGACGAACTGCTGCAGCGGGCCCAACTGGGGGCGAGCATCCGGGCCGAGGGGCAGGTGGTGCCCTCGCAAGGGCGCGGGCAGGCGGTGGAACTGCAGGCGGAGCGGGTCGAAGTGCTCGGCGAGGTCGACCCGGAGCTGTATCCGATCCAGAAACAGAAGATGTCGCTCGAACACCTGCGCAGCATCCCGCACCTGCGGGCGCGCACGCGGACCATGCAGGCGGTGATGCGCGTGCGTTCGTATCTCGCGCTGGCGATGCATCGGTTCTTCGCGGATCGCGGATTCACCTATCTGCACACGCCGATCATCACCTCGGGCGACTGCGAAGGCGCGGGCGAGCAGTTCCGCGTCACCACCCATCAGACCGGCAGCAGCGCCACCGCGGCGGAGGATTTCTTTGCCCGCGAGGCCTTCCTGACCGTCTCCGGTCAGCTCGAAGGCGAGACCTACGCCTGCGGCATGGGCGAGGTCTACACCTTCGGGCCGACCTTCCGTGCCGAGCACTCCAACACCAGCCGCCATCTGGCCGAGTTCTGGATGATCGAGCCGGAGATGCCGTTCTGCGACCTCGACGAGGACGTGGAACTGGCCTGCGATTTCGTCAGCGCGTTGATCGCCGGCACGGTGCGCGATTGCGCCGACGAACTGGCGGTGCTGGAGAAGCAGGCGCCGGGGCTGACCGGGCGGCTGCAGAAGCAGCTCGACGCCGGCTATGCCCGCGTCAGTTACACCGAGGCGATCGAGCGGCTGGCCAAGGCCGGGCGCGCGGTGGAGTGGGGCCGCGATCCCGGCACCGAGAACGAGCGCTTCCTGGTCGAGAAGATGTTCCGCAAGCCGTTGGTGGTGACTGATTTCCCCGCAGGGATCAAGGCCTTCTACATGCGGCACAACGATGACGGTCGCACGGTCGCGGCGATGGATGTGCTGGTGCCGGGCATGGGCGAGCTGATCGGCGGCTCACAACGCGAGGAACGGCTCGATGTGCTCGAGGAGCACATGCGTCGCTCGGGGCTCGATCCGGAGCTCTACCGCCCCTACCTGGACCTGCGGCGGTTCGGCAGCGTGCCGCACGCCGGCTTCGGTCTCGGGTTCGAGCGTCTGCTGTGTCTGGTCACCGGGATGCAGAACGTGCGCGACGTGATGCCCTACCCGCGGACGCACGGTCACTGCGTCTGATCGGTCGGCGGCCAGCTGGCGTCGAGGTCGGCGAGGGCGACGTAGCCGCGGCGCCCGTTGCCGAGGTCGACCAGCACCTGCCCGGCCCAGGGTTCGCGTGGCAGGCGGCGGACCAGCGTGCCGGCCGGCAGGGGGCGGGTGGGAGTGCCGGTGCTCGAAAGCAGATGGGTGTCGCGGACCACCGCGTTCCACTGCGCCAGGCGCGCATGGTCGACCTGCAGCGCAATCTGCACCGGCAGGGCTACGGTCAGTAGCACCGCTCCGGCCACCGCGGCGACCAGCCGGTGGCGCCGGAGGCCGAGCAGCGCCCAGCCGAGCAGGGCTCCGCCGCAGAAGAGCAGCCCGAGGCCGGCGACACCGCGGAGCAGCAGCCCGAGCAGGCCCATGCGTCCGATCCAGGTGGGCGGCGGCTCGATGTCCATCGCCGCGAGCGCTGCGCGCGGGGCCGGCTCGGCCGGGGCGAGGGTCGCGGCGTGGAGGAACCAGGCCGCGGCGTGGCCGGGGCGCCCCGCGGCCCAGGCGGCGTTGGCGCAATCGTACCAGCGATCCCAGGCCTGCGAATCGCGGGCGTGCGCGTGGAGCGAGGTGATGGCTTCGGCCGGGCGGCCCTGGCTGATCGCGGCGTAGGCGTTCTCGATCGGGTCCGACCTCGCGGCCGCGGTCGCAGACGCCGTCAGCAACAACAGGATCATCAGGCGGGGCAGACTCATGGCCGCAGCTCCCGGGCCAGGACGACGAGTTGGTCGCGGGTCTGCTCGCGCAGCGGGTGGCCACCGAAGCGGGCGTGTTCGACCCGTTCCATACAGTCGCGCAGGCGTTCACGCAGGGCCGGGTCGCCGACCGCCGCGGCAAGACGATGCAGCGCGGCGTCGACCCGGGCGAGGTCATCGCTGTGCAGGTCGCGCCGGGCGGCGGCGAGCGGGTCGCCGCGACGGCGGCCGTGGGCGAGCACCAGCCGGGTGAGCCCGGCGAGTCCGCCACAGAGCAACCCGGCGAGCAGCAACCACCAGCCGAGCAGCGGCGGGCGCGACCACGCCCCCGCTCCGCGGTAGAAGTCCAGGCCCAAGTGCTGGGCGTCCTCCGGGCCGTCGGCCGGCTCCCCGCTCGCGGGATCCGCGATTGCGGGTCGGGTGACGGTGCGCCCCGGAATGACGGAGAAGCTCAGCGGCTGCGTGCTCGCGCGCCGGTAGGACTGACTTTGGGGATCGAACCAGGGAATCGAGACGGGTGGCAGGGTGTATTCGCCGACGCGTTCGGGCACCAGATCGTAGGTGAAGATCTTGCGCTCGCGCCCGTCTTCCACCCCTTCGGGGTAGACCGCCACGTCGGGGAATGCCGGCAATACCAGACGGTTGAGCAGGTCGAGGCGCTCGCCGGCCACGCGCACCTGTAGCCGCAGCCCGCCACCGAGGGCAACATGTTGTTTGTCCAGCGTCGCTTCGATGTCGACCTGGCCGACCAGGCCCCCGTAGTCGGCCGGCCGGCCGGTGGCGGGTAGGGGGACCACGTCGACCTCGCCGCCGGTCACCGGTAGCACGCCGAGGCGCCGGAAGCGACCGAACACGTCGCTGCGGCCGTAATCCAGCTGGCCGCTGGTGGCGTAGGTTCCCGGGCGGGTGAACAGGACCTCCTGCTCGAGCACGGTGACCTTGTAGGGCACCGCATTCGCACCGACGACATAGCCCCAGTCGTCTTCGCGTGTGGGACCGAGCAGTTCGACGCCCGTCTCCGGATCCTCCGTGTCGCCGGTGCGCACCACCGGCAGCCGACGCGGGGTCTCGATCGAGGCCTCGGTCTGATGGCGCTTGTAGAGCAGCCAGCGCGCGAGCACCCGAGCGCCGGCGACGGTGGTTGCCGGGTCGAAGGCGGCCCGGGCGTGGTAGGCGCCGGTGAGCTCCGGCATCGGCGCGGGGATCTCGCCGCTGACCGGCTCGCAGCTGACGCTGCGGCCGTCGGCAAGGTGGACCACGATGGGGGGGATGCGGTAGGCCCCGGTAGCGGTCGCCTTGATCACGATCCGGCTGCGGACCCAGACCCGGTCGTTGACCCGCTTGACGCTGTGGATGCGGCTGTCGCTGGCCAGCTCGAGCTTGTCGACCGCTGGCAGCTCGAGCCGGACGATGCGCGAGTCGGTGCCGTGGATCCGCAGGCTCGCCGGGTAACTGTGGTCGAGCGGCAGGTAGCGTGGGACCAGGAGTTCACAGCTGAGGTCATTGGCCGCCGGCAATGCGACCCAGGAGCCGAGCAGCAGCGTCAGGGAGATGAGGGTGCGCATCACCACGGGTGTTCGTTCGCCTTCCGTTTACCGGCTTCGCCGCGCGGGACCTGAAGCAGGAGCGCGCCGCGTTCCTCCTCGGGCAGGTTCTCCAGCCAGCGTTCGGCCGCGGCGCGATCGAGCAAGCGCGCGGCGCCGTCGCGCCCTGGCTGCTGTCCGCCCTCGGATTCCCCGTCACCGGGTTCCGGCAGGCCGGCCTGCTGTTCGCTCTGTTCGCTCTGTTCGCTGTGTTCGCCCTGTTCGCCCTGTTCGCTCTGTTCGCCCTGTTCGCTCTGTTCGCCCTGTTCGCCCTGTTCGCTCTGTTCGCCCTGTTCGCCCTGTTCGCCTTGTTCGCCTTGTTCGCCTTGTTCGCCTTGTTCGCCTTGTTCGCCCTGTTCGCCCTGTTCGCCTTGTTCGCCTTGTTCGCCTTGTTCGCCTTGTTCGCCTTGTTCGCCCTGGTCCTGCTGCTGATCACGCGGTGGCTCGATGGTGAGAGTGACCTCGCTGCGGGTGCTGGCGCCCCAACGGTCGCGGAGTTCGAGCGTGAGGGTGGTCTGGGCGCTGGTGCGGGCGACGCCGCGGATGGTGCCGTCCTCGCCGAGCACGAGGCCGTCGGGCAGGCTGCCGCGCGCGATGCTCCAGCGCAGCGGCGTGGTGCCGCCGGTCGCGCGCAGGGGGCGGCTGACGCTGGTCGCGGCGGTGAGGGTGACCGCCTCCTCCTCGATCACCGGCGGCGGGTTGACGCGCAGCGGCAGGTCGAAGCGACGCTGCCGGCCATCGGGGGCGGTGAGGCTCAGCGCCAGGCTGAGCTCGCCGGCATGCGCGGGTCGACCGGTAACCCGGCCGCGGCGGTCGCAGCGCAGGCCGGCGGTTTCCGGCGCCGCCCAGGCGTACGTGCCGGCGGGGCCGCGGACGCGCAGGAGGTACTCGTAGGGTCGGCCGACGGTGGCGTCGTCGAGCCGGGCGGTGGCCGGCGCGAAATTATCGCTGCTGACCGTGAGGCGCAACGTCCGGGCGAGGCGGTGGTGGGCGTCGGCGACCGTGACGCGCAGGGTGTAGCTGCCGACCGCTTCCGGGCTGCCGTCGATGCGCAGGCTC
Source organism: Planctomycetota bacterium (assembly GCA_041641915.1). GTDB lineage: Bacteria > Planctomycetota > UBA11346 > UBA11346 > UBA11346 > SLQH01. The sequence goes on along the minus strand of JBEPXK010000231.1, from coordinate 1,332 downwards.
GCGCCGGCCCCGGTGGCGCTGAGGCCCGGCGGCAGCCCGCTGACCTCCCAGCGCGGCTCGATCATCCCCTGGCTGGTGACGGTCGCGGCGTAGGGCATCTGCACAAGCGCCTCGGGCAGCTCGTCGGTGGTGATCGCCGGGGTGGGAAGCACGGTCAGCCGTAGCCGGTCCTCGACGTTCTCTGTCCCATCGCCAATGACGATCGGCAGATCGTGGGCGCCCTCGGTGCCGGCGTCAGGGGTGCCGCTGATCACGCCGGCGGTGTCGCAGACCAGATCGGCTGGCAGCCGGGCGCAGCTGAAGGTGTAGGGCGGGCCCTCCCCGCCCTTGGCCTGCAGCTCGGCGGTGAAGGCCTCACCGACCCAGGCCGGCGGCAGCGGTTGTGGCACCAGCGCGAGCTTGCGCGCCTCGGCTTCGGCGCGGCGGCGGGCCTCCTCCTGGCGCAGGAGGTGGATCCGGCGCAGTTCGCGCGCGGTGCGGGCGATCGCGGCGTCCTCCGGGGCGCGCGTCGTCGCCCGTTCGGCCGCGGCCACGGCCTCGGCGAGCCGCCCCTGGCGGTAGCGGGCGAGGGCGAGGTTGTGCAAGGCGTTCGCGGCGAGCGGGTCGATCGGGGTCGCGGCCGCGGCGCGCAGATGCTCGGCCGCGGCTGCGGGGTCCGGCTCCAGCAGCAGACAACCGAGGTTGTAGTGCGCGGCGTGGAAACCGGGTTCGTCGAGCAGCAGTTCCTCGAGGCCGGTGCGGGCGGCGACGGGATTGGCGTCGGCGGCGGCGTTGAGGGCCTCCAGCCGCTGCCAGGCGTCGTTGTCGACTGCGGCGGTGCAGACGGCGCAGGCCAGCAGCAGCAGGGCGGTTCGCACGCAACGGCGGCGGTCGCAGGCAGGGGAACGGATCATGTGATCGGCTCCTCGCGTCGGCGGGTGGGCAGGAAACCGGCGATGAGTGCGAACACCAGCGCGAGCGTCAGCGGGTACTGGTACTCCTCGCGCCGGGTGAGCAGCGCGCGTTCCTCCCAGGGCTGCATGGCGATATCCGCTTCGATCGCGGCCGCGATCGCTTCGACATCCTGCGGGCCGGGGGTGGCGGTGACCACCGCGCCGCCGGTCGCTTCGGCCAGCTGGGTGAGCGTCTCGCGCGAGGATTCCATCACCCGCTCCTCGCCGTCGATCAGCACCGTGGCCCGGGCCTCGGGGTCGGCGACGAAAATGCCGTAGACCGGGATCCCGGCGTAGCGCGCGTCGCGCGCGGCCGCTTCCACCGCCGCGCTGTCGTAGTCCTTGCCGTCGCTGAACACCAGGATCGCCTGGCCGCGCTCGGCGTGTTCGGCGAGCATCG
>JBEPXK010000230.1:0-6381 GCA_041641915.1 Planctomycetota bacterium | reverse complement strand
GTTGACGATCTCAGCCCGGCAGTCGTCCACCGTGCCCACTTGCAGCAGACGGGCGGCGCTGCCGTTGGAATCGAGCACCACCACCTGCTCGGCATCGCCCAGCACCGGGATGTTCGGGTTGTGGGTGACCAGGATCAGCTGTCGCTGCTGTTTCACCGCGCTGATGGTGCTGACCACCTTGGCCGAGACGTAGCGGTTATCGAGGTTGTCCTCGGGCTGGTCGATGAGCAGCGGCTTCTCGCTCTCCAGCAGCAGGATGGGCAAGATCGCCGTGCATTTCTGCCCGGTAGACGGCCATCGGCACCACCTACGAGGACGTCAAAGCCTGGGTCCTGGAGCAGGTCACCGCCGGCACCCGCATTCGCCAGAAGGACGTGGTCGAGGAGTTTGCTGGCCGCCGCGAACGCTCCAGCATCGTCCGCGACCTGGGAACCATGCGCGGAGACAGGCTGATAGGACGGGGGCCGAGGTCGGTTATCGTGGGTGGTGAGGGGCCTGGGTAGGGAGTTTGGACCGTGGCGAGGTGCGAACCGGTTTTCACTCCAGTGCAAGTTTTGGCGACGCATCCCCTTGACCTACTGCATTGGGCTGCGATACTTTCACTACGATGAAACCACGTGAACTCGGACATCGAATCCGGTCTCGCCGACTGACCCTGGGCCTCAAGCAGCAGGCGCTGGCTGAGATCGCGGGATTGTCGGTGCATGGCCTCAGCAACATCGAATCCGGCAAGGGCAATCCCACCCTGGCGGTGCTCAACCAACTGGCGGACGCCCTGGGGCTGGATCTGTGCCTGGATGTATGCCGGCCTGGCGACTTGGGCGCCGCTTCGACGAACACGGCAGAGGGCTAAGGCATGCGCGCCGGCCAGGTCTTTCGTCGTGAGGCGCTTGCCGGCGTCCTGGTCGAGGACGACAGCGGTCGCTTCACCTTTACCTACGATCCCGCCTACCTGGCCAGCGACAACCAACCGCCGGTCAGCCTGACCCTGCCCAAGCGAGCAGAGCCGTACCGGTCATCACATCTCTTCCCCTGCTTCGTCGCCCTGCTGGCCGAGGGTGCCTTGGCCATGGAGCAATGCCGTCGCCTACGGCTCGACGAGCGCGACCTCTTCGGTCGCCTGCTGGCAACGTGTCGTCGGGATTGCATCGGCAGCCTGCACGTCGAACCGGCTGAGGGGGTGCCGCCGAGAGCCGGAGCAGAGCCTGTCGTTGGAGGTGAGCCGTGACCTTCTTCTGCCGCTCCACCCTGGCTCCGATCGACGCCGACGGCTTCACCCCGAGCGCCCGGACTCGCCTGCTGGGCAGCCGCAAGCGTCTCCCGCACCGGCTGCCCTTCACCCGCGCCGAGGTCATCCGCTACCGCGCCGAGGTGGCCGACCGGATGTCGATCTCTGGCGTGCAAGACAAGGTTTCCCTGCGCTATGAGAAAGGCGAGCTGGTGCCGACCGACCAGGACGGCGAGTTCATCCTCAAGCCCATACCGGGCACACCGCTGCCCCAGCACACCGACCAGGTGCCGGCCAACGAGCATCTGACGATGCAGATCGCCGCCCAGGTCTTCGGCATCGACACTGCCGCCAACGCCCTGGTTAACCTGGCCGACGGCGAGCCGGCCTACCTCACCCGCCGCTTTGATCGGCGCGACGGCGTGAAGATCGACATGGAGGACTTCTGCGCCCTGGCCGAGCAGTCGCCCGACACCCACGGCCGCAACTACAAGTATGACGGCAGCTACGAGCGCATCAGTCAGCTGACCCGACGCTTCTGCCCGGCCTACCGCGTCGAGAACGAGAAGCTCTTCCAGCGGGTGCTGTTCTGCTATGCCTTCGGCAACGGCGATGCCCACTTGAAGAACTTCAGCCTGTTCACCAGCACCGATGGCGACCCAGTGTTCACGCCGGCCTACGACCTGATCAACACCACGCTCCATCTGCCGACCGAGACCCCGCTCGCTCTCGACCTGTTCGCCGACGACTTCGAAACACCGGCCTTCCAGGCACTCGGCTTTCACTGCGGCTCCGGCTTCCTGTTGCTTGCCGAGCGTCTGGGCGTGGTCGCCTCCCGCGCGGAGCGGCTGCTTGCCCGGCACCTCGACCCGGAAGCCCAGCAGCAGGTCGACGAACTGATAGGCAGATCGTTCCTGTCACCAGAAGCGCAAGAGCGTTACCGCGCCGTCATCAGTGATCGGCGCCGGGCCCTGTCTCAGAGAGGCTGAGGCCCTGAACCCCCAGGGCTGCCTGTGATATCGCAAGTGTTTCTCTTGAATGGTCTTATGTGGTTTTCCACAGGTATGCGGTTGTCATATTGACCCTCTGGACAGGCCAGAGAACGTTCTATCGTCTGTCGAAGGTGGTGAGCCAATAAAGCCCAGCACGAAAGTGCTGGGCTTTTTGATTAACAGCGGACGCCATGTAAGTGCCCTTGCCACAAGGGGCTTTACGATTCGGGCCAGTCTGGGCTTCGTGTCAGCTGACCGCCCACCGGTCGCGACGATGGCCATTCTGGGGCCCGAGTCTGAGATTCTGGGCTTGAGAACGGGGTCTGAACGAGACTTGGTTAACGACCGCGTCTGGGCTGGCTGACCGGTTGACGGTCTCGGTTTTATCGATCGCCCTTCTGGCTGGCGATCACCCTTGTAGCTGATGATCGGCCAACCAGGTAGCGACTGCGTCCTTGCCCAGTTGTCCAGACGCCACGGCCATGGTGACCTCAACCAGGCCGTCCTCGTCACCCTCTATCTGGATGCCGTTCATTGCTAGGAAGACAAGAGCCGATGCGGCTCCAATCCGCTTGTTGCCATCAAGGAAGGGATGGTTCTGAACCAAGTGGTAAAGATACGCTGCAGCCTGATCGAGGAGCGTCGGATGGAGGGCCTGCCCGCCATAACTGGCTTGTGGCATAGCCACCGCCGACTGGAGCAGGCCCATATCGCGCACGCCGGTCGCGCCACCATAGACCTCAACCATGCTGGCGTGAATACGGAGAACCTGCTCCAGGCTCAGAAAATACGGATCGGCCATGGACTACTTGGCCAGTTCACGCATCGCGTTGCCAAAGCGCTTGTGCACCATCTCGATGGCGTCGTTGAACTTCTTTTCCTCGGCCTCATCACGTACGGGGGTCAGCACCAGCGACCGGCCATCGGTGATGATCTCGAAGGGCGTGTCCGCACTGGCATGGAGCAATTCCAGGATCGGCTTGTCGATAACCAGGGCGAGACTGTTGCCGTGCTTGGTCAGGGTCTTGAGCATGGTCGTTCTCCTGTCGTTAGTACATGGTATCACCCTTGAGCGGTGCAGGCAAGCGACGCCCAGGCAGCCCTCATCCGCGCAATGCCTTCCATGCCGCCCGCTGCTCCCGCCACGACAACATCCTGGCGATGCGCTGCACCGCGTGCTGGTCGATCGCATCGCCAGGCTCCAGGTGGAGCAACTCTTCCTGGATATCCGAAGCCAACAGCGTCAGCCGCATGACGATGGTGATCCAGGCTCGGGTCATGCCGGTGGCCGCAGCCAGGGCGGCCTGATCGGCGGCCACCCCGGCTTCCATCAGTTGGCGGCAGCGGATGGCCATGGCCATGCGACGGGCCAGCGGATGGACCAGCTCGGCGGGATCTGCCTCGGGTTCCAGTTCCGGCGGCGGCGCGTCGCCGGGGCTGATGGTGCAGCTGTAGCCACCACCCCGGCGCGGCTTGGTGCCGAGGTGGAAGCGGCGCTCGATGGTGGTGTTCATGCCAGCGCCTCCGGCGCCGGCTCCCGGGCCATGGCGGCGATGCCTTCGGAGCGGAAGGTGAAGGCCATGGTGCCGGCCTCGCCGTCGATGGCGATGTGGTCGACCAGATGGTGCAGCAGCTCCTGGCGCTCGCGGGGCTGCAGTTCGGTCCAGACATCGGTGAACCGGGCGAAGCATTCCCGCGCCTCGGGTCGGCTCGGGTCGGCCAGCTGCAGAGCATGGGCCTCCTGCCGGACTTCGACCAAACGCACCTCGGCGTGGCGGCGCATGGCCTGGGCCTCTTGGTCTGCCGGCGTTCGATCCGCCACCGCGGTCGCCTTCTGGGCCAGTTGCTCCGCTTCTTGCAGGCGCTCGGTCATGGCCGCCACAGACTGGGTGTGATCGGCGGCCGCGGCCTTGAAGATCGCGTCGGTCATGCGCTTGCTGCGGCAGATCGTCTTGACCTCCTCCACCGCCATCGCTTCCAGTTCCGCCGCCGGCAGGCTGGGCACCGGGCAGCTGGCCACGCCCTCGGTCTTGGCGTTGGCGCAGACGTAGTAGCCATAGAGCCGGTCGCGCTGCTTGGTGTAGGAATAGTGCATCGCGCAACCGCAGGCCTTGCAGCGCACCAACCCACGCAGCAAGGGGAAGTGCTTGGTGCGCGAACGGGCCCCGCCGTTACTTGCGTTCTCGGCCATGATGCGCTGGGCCGCTTCATAGGTGGCGATGTCGATGATGGCCTCGTGCTCGCCCTCGTAGATCGTGCCCTGAAAGCGCACCCGGCCGGTGTAGGTGATGTTGCTCAGCAGCTTGGCCATCACGTTCCTGCCCATCACCGCCCCGCCCGACTGCTTGCCGCGCCGGGTCTCCCAGGCCTTGTTGCGGTAGCCGCGTTGTTTGGCGATGCGCGCCACCTCGGAGATGGACTTGTGCTCCAGGTAGAGCGCGAAGAGCTCGCGCACCGTCTCGGCCTCAGCTTCGTTCGCCAACAGCCGCCGGCCACGTCGTAGCCGAGTATCAGCCGACCGCCGGTCCACTTGCCCAGCCGGCGGGTGGCGGCCACCTTGTCGCGCACCCGCTCGATCATGTTCTCGCGCTCGAACTGCGCGAAGCAGATCAGGATATTGAGCATCAGCCCGCCCATCCGCGTGGCAGTGTTGAAATGCTGGGTCACCGAGACGAAGGCGACACCGTGCTTCTCCAGGGTGTCAGTCAGCGAGCGCGACAGCCGGTCGAGCTTGTAGACGGCGATGACCTGCACCCGCCCGGCCTCGACCTCAGCCAGCAAGCGCTTCAACGCTGGTCGTTCGGTGTTTGAGCCTGAGAAGCCGCCATCCTCGTAGATCACCGGGCTCAGCACCCAGCCCTCGCCGGCTTGGCTGGCAACATATTGCTCGCAGCAGGCCCGCTGGGCATCGAGGCTATTGAAGTCCTGCTCCAAACCCTCCTCCGTGCTCTTGCGCGCATAAATGGCTACGGTTTTGGTCGTCACGGTCGTCATTGGTCTTCCCTCCCATGTTGCTGAGCGGGCTTCTTCAGCCCGTAGCATCGGTAGCCACTCCAACTGGTGCCGGTGATAGCCAGGGCCACGGCTGATATGCTGGGATAGAACTGGCCCCGATACTCGAAGCCCTCGGGATGCACGATCACCCGGTGGACCTCGCCCTTCCACTCCCGCTCGAGCACCGTCCCCGGCACCAAATGCACGCCGTGGCGCGGCGGCAGCGCCACCACCTTGGTCGCGGAGCTTTCCACCACCCGCCGTTGCGGCGGTCGCCGCTCGCGCAGGTTGCGCCCCTCCGACAATTCCGCCGCCCGACGCAGGGCCCGTTCGGTCAGGTCGCCCTCGGCATCGGCCTGCAGCCGCCAGGCGATGTGGCGCACCAGCCAGACCCGGTGGCGGCTGCTGGTCGGCTTGCCAAAGGTTTCCAGGTGGAAGGCTTTCAGCTCGGCCACGGTCAACCCCCACGCCGGGCTCTATCAGGTCGTCCGGTCGAGCTACCTGAGTAAGCGGCCCAGCCCCCAGGCCAGCGACCGCGCCTGGTATCTGCTGGCCGACCCCCGCGACCTGCCGGTGATCGAGTTCCTGACCTTGAATGGCAACGAGCGCCCCACGATCGAAGGGGCCGATGCCAAATCGATATCCTCGGCTTCCAGATGCGCGGCATCCTCGACTTCGGTGTTGCCCTGCAGGACCCCCGCGGCGGGGTCAAGATGGCCGGCGAGTAGCACTTCTGGCCGTCTGCCGCCCGGTGGAGGGTGGCAGCTCCGGGGAAGTCCGGGTGGTGGGTGGCCGTTTTGGCGCTACTTGCGCAGCAGATGAGCAGGCCCTAGGCTCTCGACCTTGATCCGCACAGGTCCGCATGGCTCGAAGTTGCTCGATCCCTGTCGACCGGGGAGCAGCCGCGTGAGCAACGAGCCATGGGTGACCTTGCAACAGGTCGCCGAGTATCTGCAGGTATCCGATGACACCATCCACCGTTGGATGGCGGCCAAGCACTTACCGGCCCACCGCGTGGGCCGGTATTGGCGTTTCCGGCTTTCGGAAGTGGATGCCTGGGTCACCTCGGGCGATGCGGCCCCCAAGGATGCCGACGATCAGGCACAGGAGCAGTAGGGCACATGAGTCACGAGAAGATCCGCGAGAGCATCCTCCGCTTGCTGCCGG
>JBEPXK010000229.1:0-6400 GCA_041641915.1 Planctomycetota bacterium | reverse complement strand
GAATGCGGGCGACCCAATCTCCGGTCATGACGTTGTCTCCCCTTCTTGCGCCCCCGTGAGCCCGATCACCGCGCCGGCCTCGAACAGGGCGGCGAGATGGGCCGAGAAATCGAACGCTTCGCGTCCCGCCTTATCGTCGCCGGCCGATACCGCCTCGACCGCCTCTATCGCTTCGGCGAGCGTGGCACCGGACCGGAAGGCGCGGACGAAGGCGAAGCCGCGCGCGTCCGGGGTGTGGATCTCCACATCGAGCGCCGGGCGCAGCACCATCGCGCATTCGCCGCCCGACGGCAGCCCGGCCAGAAGCGGCGCCGGATCGTCCACCGGGTGCGCCTGCCAGATCGAGACCACGGGAAAGGGCGAGGCGAGCAGGCCGAGCGACGGGTGCAGCCGCAACCGAAGGCCCGGCAACGCCGCCTCGGCGAGCAGTCGCTCGGCGGCCTCCGGTTCCGCGAGATCGGCCGGGATCGCGACGGCGCGCGCCCCCGCCTTCTCGATGTCGGCGACCACCGTTTCGGCGTCTTTCGCCGAGCTCGCGTAATGCACGCAGACCTGCCAGCCCGCCGCCGCCAGGGCGCGGGCGAGCCCGGCGCCGATCCGCTTCGCCGCGCCGGTAACCAATGCGGTGCCGGTGGGCGCGGTGCCCGTCGCGCTGTGCGGGGTCTCGGTCATCGGTCGTCTCCGCTCACGGCGTGTCCGTCAGGTCGAGCCGGAGCGCTTCGGCACACCAGCGTCCGGCCGCCAGCAGCCGGGCTTCGTCGTTCAGCGGATCGACGAGCTGGAGGCCGACCGGGAGGCCGGTCGGCCCCCGGGTGCCCGGCGATGAGGTAGGGCCGCAGCCCGGCGCGCGCGCCGCACGCGTCGCGCGCGCGGTGGAAGGCGGCGAGGAAGGCCTGGAACACCGCCCACGGCGGCTTGCGCATCAGTGCGAGCACGGCGTCGTCAGCGTGTTCGGGTGCGACCTTGAACTGACCGCAGGCGTGGTGCGTGAGCAGTTCGCGGAGGAAATCGGGCCCCTGGGCCAGCAGCAGGTCGTGGCGCAGCCCCGATTGGATGAACACGCGCTTGATCTGCGGTAGCGCGGCCACCGCACAGAGCAGCGCGCGGTGTGCGTCGGTGCCGAGCTCGAGCTGCGGGCAGGGTTCGGGCCAGAGGCAGTCGCGCTGCGCACAGGCGCCGTGCTCGGCCCAGCGGGCGCAGCGGGCGGCGTACATGTTGGCCGTCGGCGCCCCGAGGTCGTCGATCACGCCGTCGAAGCCCGGTCGTGCAGCGAGTGCGCGCGCCTCGGCGAGGATGCTCTCGGGGCTGCGATGGCTGAGGATACGCCCCTGATGCGCGGCGATGGCGCAGAAGGCGCAGGAGCCAACGCAACCACGATGGGTCTGGATCGAATCGACCACCGTCGCGAGCGCCGGCACGCCGGCCGCGGCGTGATCGGGATGCACCGTGCGGGTGAAGGGCAGCGCGTGGATCGCGTCGAGTTCGACCGTGGACAGCGGCGCCGCGGGCGGGTTCTGCACCACCCGGCACCAGCCCTGGTCCTGGATCAGGCGCCGGCCGCGACGGGGATCCTGTTCGCGGCGGATCAGCTCGTGGCAGCGGGCGAAGGCCTGCGGTGCGGCACGCAGCTCGTCCCAGCCCGGCAGGATCAGGGGCGCGTCGTCTGCAGCGGCCGGTGCGTCGGCGGTGGTGGCGTGGCAGGTGCCGGGCAGCGCGTGCAGCTCGGCGATCGCGGCGCCGTCGGCGAGGCCGCGGGCGATGGCGCGGATCTGGCGCTCGCCCATGCCGAAGACCAGCAGGTCGGCCTTGCTGTCGGCGAGGATGCTGCGGCGCAGCTTGCGCTGCCAGTGGTCGTAGTGGACGAAGCGGCGCAGGCTGGCCTCGATACCGCCGACGACCGTGGGCAGGCGCTTGAAGGTGGATTTGACCATCGCGGTGTAGGCGATGGTCGCGCGTTCGGGGCGCCGGCCGGGCACGCCGCCGGGGCTGTAGCGGTCTTCGCTGCGCGGTTTGCGCGCCGCGGTGGAACGCGCGAGCATCGAGTCCATGTTCCCGGCGGTGATCCCGGCGAACAGGCGCGGGCGGCCCATGCGCTCGAGATCGGCCGAGCTCTGCGGTTGGGCCACCACGCCGACGCGCCAGCCGTCGGCCTGGAGCACGCGCGCGATAACCGCGACGCCGAAGGCGGGGTGGTCGACGTAGGCATCGCCGGTGACCAGCAGGATGTCGAGCGCGTCCCAGCCGTGGAGCGTGCGCATCTGCGCGCGATCGGTCGGCAGCGGATGCGGCGGCAGGCCGGCGGGGGCGATGACGGGCTGGTCCATCGTCAGAAGACGGTGGAACGGACACCGGCCCGGTCAAGGAGGACCGGGCCGGCGGTGGGAGCTGGTAGAAGGTCGGCGCCGGAGCGCCGCGTAGCGGTCTGGCCGGCGATCGGGATCAGAAGCGGAATCGGGTGTCGAGGCCGACGTTGAGGCCGGTGCCATCGACGCCCGAGCCCGGTTCGCGGTAGGTCTTGTCGAGCAGGTTCTCGACATAGACGGTGAGCATCTTGTCGCCGTCGTCGGATTGCCACCCGGCGCTGAGATCGAGCACGGCGTAGCCGGGCATGCTGCCGTCCTCGTCGCCGGGCACGGTCAGGCGCACGTCGCTGCTGTCCCGATCGTCGGGATCGGTGGCGATGTCGTCGTAGGCGTCGTGGAAGCGGGTCTGCAGCTTGACCCAGTAGTTTTCGTCGTGCTCGTAGCGTACGCCGAAATAGCCGTAGAGCCGGTTGGCGCGCGAGATGTTGTCTTCGCGCACGCTGCCGTCGTCTTGGGGCACGTCCTTGACCGCGTCGACCAGGCTGAGCGAGCCGACCAGCGCGAGGCGCGAGCGGGGCGGCAGCATGCCCAGCGGCAGGCCGTAGTCGCCGGCGGCCTCGAAGCCGGAGAGGGTCGCGTCCTCGACGTTGGTGAATTCGGCGTTGGGGCCGAAGTCGCGCTGGATGAGATCGTCGACCGTGGTGTAGAAGGCGGTGAACATCAGCCGGTCGCGGTCCTGGCGGTAGCGCCAGCCGGCCTCCACGGTGTAGCTGACCTCGGGGTCGAGCTCGGGGTTGCCGGTGGCCGGGTTGCCGCTCGAGCCGCGGTCGACGGCGCCGCCGAGGTTCTTGAGGTTCGGCGCGCGGAAGGCCTTGGACACGCCGGCGAAGACGTTCATGTCCTCGCGGAACTGCCACAGGCCGCGCACGCTGCCGGTGATATCGTCGGCGTCGCCGTCGACCTCGTCGAAGGACCAATCGTAGTAGCTGTAGCGCAGGCCGTAGAGCAGGTTGATGTCGGGGGTGACATCCCAGCTGTCCTGGGCGAAGATGCCGTAGCTGTTGTAGTCGGCGCCGTCGGGGGCCGAGGTCCGGTTGGGCCAACTGGACTGCTGGTAGGGCGTGGCCTGGGCGGGATCGGTGATCCCGTCGGGGGTGCGGAACTCCTGATACCTGTTGTCGGTGGTCTCGAACAACACGCTCAGGCCCCAGGTGAGCTGGTGGTCCTCGGCCAGGAGCGTGCGGGCTTCGAGGTCGAGGCCGTAGCTGTCGATGGTGTCGTCATAGAAGCGTTCGCGGTAATACTCGTCGGGGTCGCCGGCGTCGCGGATCGAGGCGCGGCGCATCTCTTCGTGGTGGCTGTGCCAGGAGAAGGTCGAACGCAGTTCCTGCATCCACTCCAGATCCGCCTGCCAGATGTCGCGCAGGTGGAGGTAGGTGAAGTTCTGCTCCTCGTAGATGCGGAACAGCTTGGAGCTCTTGCCGCTGTTCTCGGCGTAGCCGTCGGGCCGTGGCGCGTCGTTCTGGTCGGCATGACCGAAATTGATCTCGATGCGGTGGTCGGCGAGGCCGGTGTAGGCGGTGCGCGCGGCGACGGCCCACTGGTCGTAGGCGGTGTTGGGAATCTCTTCGTAATTGCTGGTGTTCTCGCCGAACACGCGGTCGCGGAAGTCACGGCCGCCGACGCGGTCGTGGTAGTCGCGCAGGTCGAGCTCGACGGTGTAGGCCCAGTCGCCGTAGCGGCCGTCGAGACCGGTCTGGGCGATGGCGCCGTTGGCCGAATCCACCCGCAGGTCGACGAAGGGGGAAGCGGTGGCCTCCACGCCGCGGCCGGCTTCGGCGAGGCGGAAGTCGAGCGCGCCGGTGAGTCCGTCGCTGCCGTTGACCAGCGAGGAGGAGCCGAGGATCACGTCGATGCGCTCCATGCTGACATCCGGGACCATGGCGGCGTACTGGTTGGGCCCGGGGCGCATCATCGCGTGCGAGAGCCGTACGCCGTCGAGCAGCAGCAGCGACTGTTCGCCGGTCAGACCGCGGATGAACGGGCTGGTCTGGGCCGGGGCGGTGTGCTGGATGAACACGCCGGGGCCGTAGTTGATGCGGTCGAGCGCGGTACGGCCGATGGCGGTGTCCAGGTCCTCGCGGTCGTAGCTGTAGAAGGCGTAGGGCTGCAGGTAGGGCGTCTGGTCCAGGCGGGTCGCGGTGACGGTGATGACGTCCTCGTCTTCTGCCGGGACCGGGGTGGGAGCGGGGTCCTCGGCGGCCTGGAGCGCGCTTCCGGCGACGATGAGGGCGGCGAGCGATGGAACGAGGCGCATGTGAGTGATTCCTCCTTGCGCCCGCCAGTGCACACGGCGTGCCAAGGCCGGGGCGGTGCGGAGCGGAGGATCTGTCATCGGGGTGGGCGCGCGTGCGCGCGCCTGTCGACGGCGTCGACAAGGTCGGGGCAGGGGCTTCGCCTCTACGGCCCAGGCTTCGCCCGGGTGTACCCGCTGGCTTTGTCGGGATTCCCGTGGATCGGCTGTGCTGCTCCACGGGTGGGCGGGGCGGTCTTGCCGGTGCCATCCGCCCACCATCCCTCTGGCGCCAGCCCCATCTCGCGATGGGGCCCGCGATGGGCGGGCAACTGCTCGTGCCCGGTGGGCAGAAGCAGTTGCCGCGGCGGATCAGAAGCCGAAGTAACGCGTCAGCGCGTACTGGCGGCCGTGGGTCACCGAGGCGCCGCGGCTGTGTGCGCGTGCCTTGCTGCGGTAGACGCCGCGGCCGATGTCGGTCTGCGGGTCGAGCGGGCCGCGGGCCCAGCTGTCGTTGACGATCACCCGGCCGTCGCGGTAGTCGCGGTAGGCGATGAGCTCGTAGTCCGCGCGCGGGATCACGGCGCGGCCCGGATCGCGGCGCAGATGATCCACGCCGCTCTCGCCGAGCCGGATCATCGCGCCCGGGCTGGTCGAGAGCCCGTCGAGGCCACCGATGCGCAGTTCGTCGGCAGCCGCGTCGGCATCCTGGACCAGTTGGCCGAGGGGGCGGAGCCGTCCGTCGCCGGTGAAGATCACCGTCAGCCGCATGGCCGCGGGGTAGGGCAGGTCGCGGCCGGCCGGGTCGCTGATGTAGGGATCGGGGTCGTGGTTGGGATCCGGGGCGTAGGGCGGGGTGACCAGGTCGTCCGCGTCGACGCTCCGGCTCCAGGTCCAGAACATGCTCTCGTCGTCAGCGGTCTGTTGCGGGGCGATCGTGCGCAGGTGGGGATTCCAGGGGGGCGAACCGTCGGGCGTAGCGCTCACACCCATCAGCCAGACGCCGAAGTGGAGGCAGCCCGCGGTGATCTGTTCGCCGGCGAGCGAGGACGGATCTTCGATTGTGTCGGTACCGGTGCGCTGTCGGAAAGGGTCATCCCAATGGAAGTTGGACGCATCGAGCGAATCGAATTCGCGCCGGCGCAGGGTGTCGTAGTCGTCGAGGCCGTAGACGACGAAGCGGTGATGGCGTTCCTCCGCGTTGGCGCCGGCTTCGGGCGTGTGGATCGTCCAGCCGACGGCACAGGCACCGGTCTGGGGATTGAGGACCTGGGCATAGAAGCGCCCGCCCTGCCGGGGCGGTACCGCGCGGTCGAGATCGCGGTCGATCAGGCCGAATACGGCCATCGCCTCGGTATTGGCCGCGCGGCCTTGCTCGCCGGCGCGGTAGATGTTGCCGGCCGCGGCGAGGATGCCGATCATCGCGGTCGAGATGGCCATGAACACGCCGATGGTGACGATCACCTCGAGCAGGGAGAAGCCGGCGCGCGGCGCAGCCGGCCGGCGGCGAGCGGCGGGGATCACTGCGCCGCCTCGCGTTCGAGGATCCGGGTTGCGGCCTTGCAACGCAGGGTGACCGCGCGGATCTGCGGGGTGCGCCCGGCATTGGTCGCGGCCGCCTGCATCTGATCGGTGAATGTGCTTCGGTTGACCATCACGTTGCCAGGGTAGCGCCAGAACAGGCGCAGCTCGCCGCCGTCGGGCAGGAACTCGCGATAGGAGGGAATAATGCTCGCTCCGCCCCATTGCCAGTCGAAGGGGGAGGGGGTGACAACATGCGAACCGGTCGCGATGGATTCGGCCG
>JBEPXK010000228.1:0-6448 GCA_041641915.1 Planctomycetota bacterium | reverse complement strand
CTGTCGCCCTGCGCCAGCTTCGCTGGCGTTTCCGCCGGGCCTTCGGCCCATTTTCGGCGGAAAACGGGGCTCTGTCGGCCGATGGGGGCCGGGCCGGCCCCCATACCCCCCTCGGCGGCGCGCTAACGCGCGCAAGGCCGGGATCGGTCCGGTAGCCTTTCCTGGAGCTCTGAGGGATCTGTCAAGCAGCACACGGGGCGTACGGCCTCGCGGCTGCGCGCGACACGCCACACGACAGGGGGGTAGGCGGTTCGCGCTCGAATTGATGGTGGCGCCCACGCGGGGCTGGACCACGAGCGCACGCGTGCGCACGTGCCTTGTCCGCGTCGGCTGGACCGGATATCCTTGGCGCAGGACAGCCCCGGCACAGGAGCTTGGCATGCAGTATCGTCCGTTTATTCTGCTGGTGTGTAGCGTGTTGCTTTGCGCCTGTGGCGACGAGGCCAACGAGGCGACGCCCGCCGACGGCGAGGGGCCTGCGGCCACGGACGCGCGCGAGCGTGAGCTGCGCAAGACCCGGGCGCTCGATGCCGTGGGCTACGACGGTTCGGTCGTGGAGAAGAACCTGCGGCGCACGCTCGAGCGAACCGACGAACGCGCCGACGAGACCGAAGCCGCTCGCCGCGCGCTTGATGGACAGTAGCGTGCGTAGCCGGCTCCGGCTTGCGGGGGTGTGACACAATCGGCCGGCGGCACGCGAGGAGGGCTGCCCAATCCAGGGCGGATGCGCACTGGCGGGTGAGGAGCCACCCATGTCCATCCGCCTGCGCCCCGTCGCATTCATGTCGCTGCTGTGCCTCGTGGCCGTCCCGCTCGCCATCGCCGCCGATGGCGACGGCTCGGTGAGCATCCACGGTGAGCGCAAGCAATGGCACGCCATCACCCTCGATCTCGCCGGGCCCGCGGCGAGCGAGAGCGGCAGCCCGAACCCTTTCCGCGACTACCGGATGACGGTCACCTTCACCCACGGCGGTACCACGCTGGTGATTCCCGGCTACTTCGCCGCCGACGGTGACGCGGCCGAGACCTCGGCCACCGCCGGCAACGTGTGGCGGGCACACCTCTGCGCGCTGCACACCGGGACCTGGAGCTACGAGGTCGACTTCCGCTCCGGCACCGATGTGGCCATCCACGGCGGCGGCAGCGAGCTCGCACCCTTCGACGGCGTCAGTGGCAGTTTCGATGTCGGCCCGAGCGACAAGTCCGGCGTCGACTTCCGCGCCCCGGCCTACGGTAAGCTGGAATATGTCGGCGAGCACGCCCTGGCGTGGCGCGGATCGGGCGATTATTTCTTCAAAGTCGGCATGAACCACCCGGAGGTCTTCCTCGAGTACGAGGATTTCGACAACACCGACACCAGCCGCGATTACAGTGACCATGCCGGCGACTGGAACGACGGCGATCCGACCTGGCAGGGCGGCGCCGGCAGCGAGATCATCGGCGTGGTCAACTACCTCTCCTCTCAGGGTATGAACGTGCAGTATTTCCTGACCATGAACACCGAGGGCGACGGCAAGGAGACCTGGCCCTGGATCGCGAGCAAGGCGATCTGGGAGTACGATGTCTCCAAGCTCGACCAGTGGGGCATCGTGTTCGCGCACATGATCGCCAAGGGCGTCATGCCGCACATGGTCCTCGACGAGCGCGAGAACCAGAGCCTGTTCGAATACCTCGACGATTCCTCTGACACCTTCGCCGACAGCCGCAAGCTGTACTATCGCGAGATGATCGCCCGCTTCGGCCATCTCAACGCCGTGACCTGGAACGTCGGTGAGGAGAACGGCTGGTCCAACGGCAGCGTCTACGGTCAGAGCACCACCACCGCGCAACGCCTGGAGCGGGCGGGCTACATCGGCGATCTGAGCCCCTACGCCGACCATATCGTGGTCCATAACGGTCCGTCCAACGACGATGATATCTTCATCGATCTGGTCGGCGAACCGGCCTTCACCGGCCCGTCGTTCCAGGGCAGCCTCTCGAGCACCAACCACGGCAACGGCCGCATCGCCCACTGGCGCACCCAGTCGGCGGCCAGTGGGCACAAGTGGGTGGTCACCTACGACGAGCCCTACAAGGGCGGCAAGCCGGGCCGCGACACCTGGCGCCAGAACGCCTTGTGGGCCTCGATCGCCGGCGGCGGCGCGGGAGCCGAGATCTACTCCAGCGGCGACACCTCGCGCCAGAATTGGCGCGACTTCGCGGCCCACTTCCCCGACCTGCGCCGGGCCAAGGAATTCCTGCTCGACAACGATATCCCCTTCTGGCAGATGGCGCCGGACAACGACCTGGTCAGCTCCGGCTGGGCCACCGCCACTCCGGGCAGCGTCTACCTCATCTACCTGCGCGACGGCGGTTCGACCGATCTCGATCTCAGCGGGCAGAGCGGCAGCTTCGACGTGCAGTGGTTCGATCCGCGCAACGACCGGCCGCTGCTCAGCGGCTCGGTGACCAGCGTCGCCGGCGGCGGCAGCGTGTCGCTCGGTGCCCCGCCCGATGCCAGCAGCGACGACTGGGTGATCCTGGTCCGCGCCGCGGGCGGCGGCGGCAACATCCCGCCGCAGGTCGACGCCGGTTCCGACCAGAGCATCGTGTTGGGCGCGGGCGTTTCACTCGACGGCACCGTCTCCGATGCCGACGACGATCCGCTCATCGTGAGCTGGTCGCAGGACAGCGGACCGGGCAGTGTGAGCTTCGACGACGCCAGCGCGGTCGATACCGGGGCCAGCTTTGCTGTCGCTGGCACCTACGTCCTGCGCCTGGAAGCCGACGACGGCACCGACACCCGCGCGGACACGGTGCAGATCACGGTCAGCGAGCCGGGGCCGGTGGCCCTGGCGATCGACTGCGGCGGCGACGGCCACACCACCGCTGACGGCATCGTGTACGCGTCCGACAGCGGCTACCTCGGCGGCAACGAGTCCTCGACCACCGCAGCGATCGCCGGCACCAACGAGGATCCACTCTACCAGGACTCGCGCTACGGCGATCCGCTGGAATATTCCATCGCGGTGCCCGACGGCAGCTACATCCTGGTACTGCACTTCTGCGAGAACTATTTCGACAGCGACGGTGCGCGCATCTTCGACGGCATCATCGAGGGGGTGCTGGAGATCGACGATCTGGACCTCCACCACATCGCCGGCGGCCAGCATGTGGCCTGGGATCTGCGCATCCCGGTGACCATCGCCGACGGCAGCCTCGACCTGTCCTTCCCCGCTTCGACCAACAACGCCACTCTGACCGGCTTCCGGTTGGAGCGCCAGCTACGCAGCATCTGGATGCAGGACATGCAGACCGATACCTGGAGCTGCACCCCGCTGCCGCAGAGCGAGACGGAGATCGATGGCGGCATCCGCTTCGACGGTCTCGATCCTGCGGCGACCCATCGGCTCGCGCCGGTGCCGATCGCCGGCGGGTGAAGGCGCGGCACCCGGCACTGTGCGCCGGTCGCGATCGGCGCTGGAGCGTAGCGGCGCAGGTCCAGACTGGGAAACCATGCGTATCCTGCGTTCAGGTCCGGTCGTCGCCCTGTGCTGCTTCGCCGCGCTCGGGGCCAATGAACAGGAGGTCGGCGAGTTCAGCATTCGGCCGGTGCTGCCGCTGACCGCGCCGCAGCTGACCGAGCTGCGGCGGATCGTCGCCGCCGACGACGAGGCGGCGGCGCTCGCGCGAGCGGCGATCACGGCGAGCGAGCCGTGGCTCGACGCCACGCCGCAGCCGCTGGCCAGACTCCATTACGAGGGCCTGGTCAACACCGATCCCAAGCGCATCGCCACCGTGGCCAGGCTGCGCGAGATGGACGGCGTCGCCGCGCTGGTGCGGCGCTGGCAGCTACGCGGCGATGCGCAGAGCGCGGCGGCGCTGCTGCGCTTCGTCGATGCCTGGTCGAGCACCTACGTGCCCACCGGCAACGACGTCAACGAGAACAAATTCGTTCCGCTCTACGTCGCCTGGCACGCACTGCGCGCGGAGGCGCCCGCGGCGCTGCGCGAGCGGGTCGACGCCTGGATCGATCGTCTGGCCAAACACCACGTCAAGGCGGTCACGCGCTCGCGCCGCTTCAACAACCGCTACACCAAACACGTGCGCATGGTCGCGCTCTTCGGCCTGATCCGTTCGCGCGAGGATTGGCTCGCACTCGCGCGCAAGGGGGTCGAACGCTTCGTCGGCGGCAGCCTGCGCCCGGATGGAACCAGCTACGACCTCGAGCAACGCGACACCCTGACCTACCACTGCAGCGCGCTCAAGCCGCCGCTGGAGCTGGCCATGCTGCTCGGCGCGGCCGGCCGGGATCTGTACACCTGGCAATCGAGCGATGGCGCGTCCCTGCGCAAGAGCGTGGAGTACGTGGTGCCCTACGCCACCGGCGAAAAGACGCATCGCGAGTGGGTCCACTCCAAGGTCGATCTCGATCGCCGTCGTGCCGAAGCGGGGCTGGAGAAATACCGCAAGGGCCGGTTGTTCGATCCCAAGGACGCGCGCGGGCTGATGGAGGTTGCCAGCTGCTTCGACCCCGAGTTGCTCCCGCTGGCGGTTGCGCTCGGCGACGGCGAGGCCGAGCGTTATCCCGCCTGGCGCAACCTGATCAGCGCGGCGATCGCGGGGGCGGCGGACTGACCCCCGAGCCCGCGTTGCGGCTCAGGCCTCGTACCAGGCCGCCGGCAACACCTCGCGGCAGCCGGCGAGCAGCTCGTCGACGATCGCCGCGTTGTCCTCGAGGTTGTTCATGATCGGGTCGACGGCGCAGGCGCGCAGCAGCGTCGCCTTGTCGCAGCTGACCGCGGCGTCGGCGGTCAGCTCGTGTGCGTCGAGCACCTGCTGGCACAGACCGCGCACGCCCACCGGAATGGTGCCGACGTGGAGCGGGCGGACGTGGCCCATGTCCAGATGGCTGTGCAGCTCGAGGTAGGCGTCGTCGGGCATGTTGCGCACCGCGCCGGCGTTGGGGCAGTTGACCGCGAAGACCTTGCCCTGGTCGCCCCACATGCTGGCGATGATGTCGGTGGCGTGGTCGTCGCGCTGGGCGTCGATGAAGCTGGCCAGCGCCTCGCCGCCCGCGGCCGCGGCCCGGGTCTGCTCCCATTTCTCGTCCATCTGCCGCTGGCGGGTCGCGGCGTCGAAGACCATGATCGGCTCCGGCCGCGGCGGGGTGACGCCGTGGCCCTGGAAGAAGGGGACGTACTCCTTGGTGTGGGCCATGCAGTCGGGATAGGCGCCGAAGAGGTCCATCAACCGCAGGGTGTAGCTGGCGTTGAAACGCGCCTTGGCCTGGGCGTTCTGGTGTACGTCGAGGCTATCCGCGACCACAGGGGTGTCTGCCGCCTCCTGCTCCGCGCTTTGCGCGGTGGCCGCACGCAGCGCCGGGAGCATGTCGCGGCCCTCGTAGGTGAAGTGGACGATCCACGAGAAGTGGTTGACGCCGGTGCGGCGCAGATCGAGCCGCGCGCGCACCGCCGGCGGCACGCTGGTCGCGTCCTCGCTCAGGATGCCCACGCGCTTGAGCGTGCGCAGCGTCATATGCGGCTCGTGCGGCCCGTCGCACAGCGCGAAGCTGCGCACCTGCGGCGCGTATTTGGCCAGCGCGATGCCGAGCACGGTCGAGGGGTTGACGTAGTTCATCACCCAGGCGTGGGGGCAGAGATCGGCAACGTCTCCGGCGATGGCCAGCAGTTCGGGGATCTCGCGCAACGCGCGGAAGATGCCGCCGGGGCCGATGGTATCCGCCGAACACATCCGGATGCCGTGGCGATCGGCGACGGCGGCGTCGAGGCCGCGGTAGTGGGTGTTCTCGCGGCTGAAGCTGGGGACAACGAAGTCGGCCCCGGCGAGCACCTCGCGGCGATCGGTCGCCGCCTCGACCCGGGTCTCCACGCCGAGGTGGTCGAAGGCCAGGCGGGCCAGGCGTTCCATGGTCGCCAGTACGGTGGGATCGGTGTCGACCAGGGTCAGGGTCCCGTCGCGCAGCACCGGGTTGACCGCCATGTTGCGGATCACCGGCCCACCGAAGAAGTAGCTGCCTGCGCCGATGATTACCACCTTGGGTCCGGTCGTCATATCGTGTCCTCCGTTCTGTTGCTCGTGTTGGCCCGGTCGTAGCGGGGCGACGGGGCGTTCGGTGCCTGGGTCCGATGGGGAGTATATGGTCGCCGCGCGCATCGATCAGCTTGAACATGGGCGCAAATGCCGGATTATCCGGTCATGGCCGATGCCCTGCCGCCGCCGCCATTCGCCGTGCGCACCGCGGGGATGATCGATCGTCGACCCTGGCATACCACCCCCGGCACCCGCGATGGCGACATCATGCTCACCGTCGTGCTCGCAGGGCGGGGGCTGCACCAGGACGCCGACGGGCGCGTGCATACCGTGCACGCCGGCAGCGTGGGTCTGGTCGGCCCGCGTGCGCCGGGCATCCTCAGCGCCGACCCCGAGGATCCCTACCTGCACCACT